>DATGDE010000427.1:0-13114 GCA_035311125.1 Gemmatimonadales bacterium | reverse complement strand
TCCGTTGCTGCGCGCCTACCCCTGGCAATTCGACGTGGCGTTTCCGGTAGGGGACAAGTCGTTCGATCTGCCGCCCGGCCGCTCGGAGAAGTTCTACGAGGGGAGTCCCAGCGTACCCGGCAAGATCGTCGGGATCGGCGGGCACGTGCACGACCACGCCACCGCGCTCGAGCTGCGGGACGTGACGACGGGCGATCTCATCTGGCGGGCGACCCCCATCACCGATTCGACCGGTCATGTCGTGGCGATGCCCATCAAGAAGTTCATCGGGCTGACCGGGGTGGGCGCGCGGATCGTGCCGGAACACCGCTATCGCGTGACCGTGTTCTACAACAATCCGACGGGCGTCACGCTTCCCGAAGGCGGGATGGGTGTGGTGGCGGGATTGTTCCGTCCGGCGTCCGGGGTCACGTGGCCGGCCGCGGATACCGGCGATTCACTGTACGTGCGGGATCTGCGCCACGCGCTGCGCCTCGGACAGACGGCGCTCGCGGCGGTGCGCTCAGGCACTGGCGTCGAGCACGCCCACCACTGATTCACCCGCGCGGGCCGGCGCCTCGGCCACGCGCGCTCGCTGCATCACCGCCAGCATCACGCCGGCGACGAGCAAGCCCGTCAGCGCGTCCACGCCGTAGTGGAACTGCCCGTACACCACCGCGAGCACCAGTCCCGTGGTGGGAAGCAGCAGCGCGAATCCCAGAGGGCGCCAGTAGCGCAGGGCGAACCCGGTCGCCACCACCGACGCGGCGACGTGTGACGAGGGAAACGCCGCGCCCCAGGAGTCGCCGCGGTCGAGCAGCCATTGCGTCAGGCGGGCGGGACCCACGGCCGTGGCGGCGTTGTGCGGCAGCGCGAACGTGTAGCGCGGGCCGGCGACGGGATAGAAGAGGAAGATGGCGTAACACAGATAGAAGGTGATCATGACGCCGAGGATCGTGTGGCGGGCGGCCTCGCGCCGTCCGGAGAACCAGAGTCCGAGCGGCGGCGCGAAGAGAATCGCGTAGTACGCCAGGTAGCAGGTGTGCAGCACCGCCGATAGCCACGGCACCGGCATCTCGCGGATCCAGCGGTAGGACACCTGCGAGCCGAACACCGCCGTCTCCAGCCGCTGAATCGCCAGATCGTGCTGGTACCCGGAGGCGAGGGTCAGGACGCCGATCTCGCTGTACAGTCCCGCCAGCAGCAGCATCGGGTACCACTCGCCGAGAAATCGGCCCACCGGTCCGGATTCACGGGCGTACGGGGCGAGCAGGACGAGTGCGACCAGCATGGCGTGGGCGGCTGCCAGGTAGGGCCAGCGGGGGATCGTCGCCGCCGTGCTGAAGAGTCCCAGGGCCACAGTCGCCAGCGTGACGTACCCCAGAGTCCAGCGGTCCAGTGCCGTAAACCTCGCTGCTACCAATCGCCCCTCCATCACAGCCATCCTTCCGCGCGGTACCAGGCGACCGTTCGGGTCAGACCGGTCGCCAGATCGGTCGGCGCCCGCCAACCTGCGTCGCGCGCGAGCGCATCCGCGCTGCAGGTCCAGCCGGGGGCCAGGAACTCGTTTGCTTTATCCGCCGACAGGACCGTGGCACGCCCGACGAGGTGTGCCAGCGAACCTACGGTCCAGAGGGCAAGTCGCGCTAGCGGGTCCGGAATGGGCAGCTTTCGCGGCCGTGTTCCCACCGCCCGTCCCACCGATTCGACCAGGCCCCAACTCGTCGTCACGGCCGGATGCGCCGCGTAATACACGCGCCCGGCCGCCGCCGAGGCCGTGGCCGCGGCGATCAGTGCCGCTGCCAGGTCCGGCGCATAGATCACCGACAACTCCTGCGATCCATCGCCGATCACCGCGCCCAGACCGGCCCGGGCCAGGCGGAAGATGCGCAACGTCTCCCGATCCCGCTCCCCGTAGACCACGGGGGGCCGGACGATGGTCCAGGGCAGGGCGGCCGAGCGTACCAGCTCCTCCGCCGCGAGCTTGCTGCGGCCATAGTCCGTCACCGGCGCCGGCGGACGGCGCTCGTCGATCGGCTGCCCGGGGACGGTCGGCCCCCCCACGGCGAGGGACGATACGTAGACGAACCGGCGCGCCTCGCGACCTGCCGCCTCCAGCACCCGCGCCGTGCCGTCTCTGTTGACGGTGAGATACTCGCCCAGGTTTCGGGCGCTGATGCGCCCGGCGACGTGGTACACCACATCGGCCCCGGCACAGCCTTCCCGCAGCGCCTGCGGCGAGTCCAGGTCTCCCGCGACGAAGCGGACGTCGGTCCACGCGAGCGCGCGCAGCTTGGTGGGGTTGCGGACCAGGCACGCCACCGTGTCTCCCCGGCGCCGCAGGGCGTCGACGAGATGGGCGCCCACGAACCCCGTGGCGCCCGTGACGAAGGCGTTCACAGCGTCTTGTCGTAGACGCGATACGTCTTGTACGGACGGAATCCGAGCCGAATGAGCCCGTTGATCATGGGCGCGTTGTCCTCGAGAATCCAACCCGCTTCACCCTGGGCCATGCCGCGCGCCGCGGACTTGGTCCAGATCCAGTGATACAGCAGGGCGTCGATGCCCTTGCCGCGGTACTGGCGCAGCGTGCCCAGCAGCGGGATGCGGGCACGGTCGATCTTGCGGGAGTACCAGAGGATCTTGAGGAGCCCCGGGAAGAGCCGGCCCGATGGATTGTGCTTCAAGGCGACGTTGAAGTCGGGGATGGCGACGGCGAACCCCACCACGCGGCCCTGGATCTCGGCGAACACGATGAGCTCCGGGACGATGATCGGTTTGAGCTGCTTGGCGAGATGCTCGAGCTCGGGGTCGGTCATGGGCACGTAGCCCCAGTTCTGCTCCCAGGCCTCGTTGAAGAGCGACTTCACGAGCTCCACTTCCTCCCGGAAGCGCTTCATATCGAGCGAGCGCAGGGTCACGCCGAGCCGCTCGGCAATGACCCGGCTTGCCCGCACGAATCGCTCGGGCGGTGCCTCGCCCCCTCCCCAGAATGCGATCAGGTCCTTCGCCTTGCGGAATCCGTAGTGCTCGTGCAGTCGCACGTAGTAGGCCGGGTTGTGCGGCATCAGCACGACCGGCGGCGTGTCGAAGCCCTCCACCAGCAATCCGCACTCGTCGTTGATGGAAGGGTTCATCGGCCCGCGCATGGTGTCCAGACCGCGCTCGCGCAGCCAGCCGGCCGCGGCATCGAACAGGGCGATGGCCGGGGCCAGCTCGTCGGTGCATTCGAAGAAGCCGTAGAAGCCGACGCGGTCGTGATACAGCTGGTTGTGGGCCTCGTTTCGGATGGCGGCGATGCGGCCGACCATCCGCCCGCCGGCCCGGGCGATGAAGTACTCCGCCTGCGCGTGCTGGAAGAAGGGATTCTTCTTCGCGGACAGGATGGTACGAACATCCATCCGCAACGGCGGGACCCACATCGGGTCCCGCCGGTGCAACGAGTAGGGGAAAGCGATGAACCGTTCGAGGTCCCGTCCGGATCGGACGGGGACCACCTCCACGTTCAAATGACCTCCAACTCCTTGCCGAGTCGGGCGAACGTGTCGATCGCGCGGTCGATCTGCTCGAAGGTGTGAGTGGCCATGAGGCTGGTGCGCAGCCGGCACTGGGACGGCGGCACCGCGGGCGGCACGACCGGGTTGGTGAACACGCCCGCGTCGAACAGCTTGCGCCAGAACAGGAAGGTCTTCTCGAGCGGGCCGATGAGCACCGGCACGATCGGCGTTTCGGTGGGCCCGATGTCGAAGCCCGCTTCGCGCAGCCCCTGCTGCAGCCGCCGCGTGTTGACCCAGAGCCGGTCACGCCGCTCGGGTTCACGCTGCAGCACGTGCAGCGCCGCCAGCACCCCGGCGGTATTCGCCGGCGGCAGGGCCGCGGTGAAGATGAGCGGGCGGCTGTGATGCTTGAGGTAGTGGATCACGGTGTCGTCACCGGCCGCGAACCCGCCGATCGACGCCAGCGACTTGGAGAAGGTCCCGACGATCAGGTCGACCTCTTCGGTGAGACCGAAGTGCGCGGCCGTCCCGTCGCCCTTGGGGCCCAGCACGCCGACCGAGTGGGCGTCGTCCACCGCCAGGGCCACGCCGTACTTCTGCGCGATCCTGATCAGGTTCGGCAGATCGGCGATGTCGCCTTCCATCGAGTACACGCCGTCCACGATGAGCATCGTGCCGGTGCTCTCGGGTACGCGCTGCAGCTTGCGCTCGAGGCCGGCCAGATCGCCGTGGTTGAAGCGGACCGTCTCGCCCTGGGACATCTTGGCGCCGTCGACGATGGACGCGTGGTCCAGCTTGTCGAGAAACACCACGTCGCCGCGACCGACCAGGCCGGAGATGACGCCGAGGTTGGCCTGGTAGCCCGTCGAGAAGACGACGCAGGCCTCCTTGCCGAAGAACTCGGCCAGCTCCGCTTCCAGCTGCTCGTGCAGATCCAGGGTGCCGTTCAGGAACCGGCTGCCGGTGCAACCCGAGCCGTACCGCTCCAGCGCGGCGCGCGCCGCGGCGAGGACCTCCGGATGATGCGTGAGCCCCAGGTAGTTGTTGGAGCCCATCATGATCCGTTCCTTGCCCTCGATGACGACGACCGTGTCCTCGGAGCGCGAAATCGGCTTGAAGTAGGGATACAGCCCGGCTGCCTGGACTTCGCGCGCCTTGGTGAAGTTGCGACACTTGTCAAAGAGCGCGATGTGCTGCAGGGTCTCGGTCCGCACGAATCTCTCACATGTGGAAATCGTGCTACAGCTTAGTCGCGGCATGCCCAAACCGCAAGGCGAGCCTAGGGTTAAGCGGTCGCGTAGGGTGCGTTCCAGGCGTAACTTAGTGGTCTCGTGGCTCGCTCATCCGCCGGCTGCCGCCGGCTCATCGTTCTGTGCTCTACCGTCGCGCTGTGCGCCCGCTCCCTCACGGCGCAAAGCGCAACGCCGCGCTACACGGCCGGCTGGTGGGACGTGGCCGCGGTGTCCGGCGGCGCCCTCCTGACACTGACCGGCGCGGCGGCGCGTCCGCCCGCGGCGTCGTGCGCGCCGTGCGATCCCGGCAACCTGATCGGTCTCGATCGCGGCGTGATCAGCTGGAACTCCGTCGCGGCGCGACGGGGCAGCAACGTCTTGCTGGTAGGCGTCGTCGGCGGCGCCGCGCTTGCGAGCGTTGGCGGGCTCGAGCCGGCGCGCGCCCGGGGGGACGTGGCCGTCCTGGCGAACGCGCTGTCCTGGACGGCGGCGGCAACCGAATGGCTCAAGGTGGGCGTGCATCGCGCGCGGCCGGCACTGTACCGCAGCGGCGCGGTGGCGGCCGCCGCCGACAAGGACAATCGGGAAGGGTTCCCCTCGGGGCATGCCTCGGTCGCGTTCGCCGCGGCGACCGCCTATGCGACGCTCGCGGCGCGCCAGCACCTGCCGCATGCGCGCCGCAACGCGATCCTCCTCTATGCCGGCGCGGTGAGCGTCGGCATCTTGCGCGTCGCCGGCGGCAAGCATTTTCCCACCGACGTGGCCGCCGGCGCCGCGCTCGGCACCGGCATCGGCTGGGCGGTGGCGCGGCTCCATCCCATGACGCCGTGACCGGGCGGGCGGAGCGGCAGGGCACAGTCCAGCCGCCGCGCGTCATGGGGCTGCGCGACGTGGTGCTGTTCAACATCACGGCGATTGTCGGTCTGCGTTGGCTCACCACCTCCTCGAGCCAGTTCGGGCTGGCCGCACTGCTGCTGTGGCTGATGGCGATGGTCGTGTTCTTCATTCCTTCCGGCATCGCGGTACGCGAGCTGGCCGACATCGATCCCGGACAGGGCGCGCTGTATCGCTGGGTGTCGCGAGCGTTCGGGACCCGGCACGCGTTCGTCGCCGGGTGGGGGTACTGGGTCAACAATCTCTTCTACTTCCCCTCGCTGCTCGTCTCCACGGCGGCGATCGCGGCGTACGCGGGGGGCCCGCGCACCGCGCCGCTGGGCGACAACGCCACCTTCATCCTGGTGGTGTCGCTCATCGGGTTGTGGATCGCGGTATGGCTCAACCTGGTGGGCCTGCGCGTGGGGAAATGGCTGCAGAACCTCGGCGGGTGGGGGACCTGGCTGCCCGCGTTGCTGTTCGTGGGGCTGGCCGCGTGGTCGCTGGTGGAGCGCGGCAGCGCGACGCGGTTCACGGCGCGGGGACTGCTCCCGGCCCGGCTCGACCTGCCGTCCATCAATCTGTTCGCGACGATGACGTTCGCGTTCGCCGGGCTCGAGCTGGCGCCGTCGCTGGGCGGGGAGATCGTCGATCCGGCGGCCACGCTGCGCCGCGGCGTGCTGCTGTCGGGCATCGCGATCGTGGCGCTGTACGGACTGGGGACCATCGCGATGCTGGTGGCGCTGCCGCACGAGACGGTGAGCGTCACCAACGGCATGCCGCAGGCGGTCCAGGCGCTGACCGACCGGCTCGCCCTGCCGGGACTGCGGATCGCGGCGCCGCTCACCGCGGCGATGCTGGCGATCGGGAACCTGGGCGGGGTCGGGGCGTGGCTCGCGGGCTCGGCGCGACTGCCCTTCGCGGCCGGCGTGGACCGGGCGCTGCCGCCGGCGTTCGCGCGGCTGCACCCGCGCTGGCAGACGCCGTACGTGTCCCTGTTGCTGATGGGAGTGCTGGCCAGCGCGTTCATTCTGGCGAGCCTGGTCAACAGCACGGTGAAGTCGGCCTATCTGCTGCTCACGCAGACCACCCTGATCCTTTTCTTCATTCCTTATCTGTACATCTTCGGCGCCTATCTGCGGTTGCGCCGGCAGCGGACGGCGGCCACGCTGGTGACCGGGCTGCTCGGGCTCGCCTCGGTCGGGTTCTCCATCGTGCTGGGCTTCGTCCCCCCCGCCGACGAAGCGCATCCGGTTGCCTACGAGTTGAAGGTGGTGGGCGGCGTGGTAGTGTTCATGGGGATCGGGTACTGGCTGTCGCGTCGTAGTGTGAGTGGCGCCACAGCCGCTCCTGCGTCCGGGACCTAACGTAGTCCGCTCCCCCAGTGCGCCGGCCCCCGACCGGCCGGAGGATCCCGCGTGGTACTTACTCGTCCGTTGTTCCTGGCGTGCGCCGTCTCGTGCGTGGCGGCGGCTGCTGGCGCCCAGGCGCGCTCCGCCACGCAGCAACGCGCGCCCCGGTGGGAAGTGCCGGGGCTCGACATCTCGCCGAACGGCGGCTGGCGCATCCGGGCGCGGGCGGTCGCCGCGGCGCGGGCGCGCCTGCTGGCGCAGCGCAACTTCGCGATGCTGAACGCCGCGCCCGCCGGCGCGGCGGCAGTCAACGCTGTGGCCGGGACGCTGCGGGTGCCCGTGATCATGTTCCGCTATCAGGACAGCCCCTCGAGCCAGTACGCGCGCGATACGACGCAGTACAATGCGACGCTGTTCGCGACGGTGCCGCCGGCGGGCAAGCCGTACACGCTGCGCAGCTTCTACGAGCAGATGTCGAACGGACTGTTCAGCATTCAGGGCGCGGCGGCCGGATGGGAGCCGCTCGCGGGCAACGAGAGCGCCTACACCGGAGCGGCGGGGACCTGTCCCGGCAATCCGTACGGGACGAACAACTGCAACGGGCTGTTCAGCAGCTCGGCATTCGCGGCGATGCAGTCGGGGTTGCGGGAGGCGCTGGCGCAGGCTGATGCGACGATCGACTTCGGCCAGTTCGACAACGACGGCCCGGACGGCATTCCCAACTCGGGCGATGACGACGGCGTGGTGGACGCGGTGCTGTTCCTACATCCCAGTATGGACGGCGCCTGCGTGAGCTCGACGAACAACCACCTGTGGTCGCACCGGTCGTCGCTCACGGGTACCGGGACCGTTTATACGACGAACGACAACCGTACGGGCGGCGGGAAGATCGTCGTGAACGACTACATCCTGCAGAGCGGGCTGGGCAGCTCAAACGCCGACGGCAGCCCGTGCGGCTCGGACGCGATCATGCCGATCGGCACCGCGGCGCACGAGCTGGGGCACATCCTCGCGCTCCCTGATCTGTACGACACCCAGGGCATCACCGAAGGCATCGGCGAGTACGGCCTGATGAGCAGCGGTAACTACACGACGGGGAACAGCCCGGCGCGCTACGACGCCTGGTCGTTGCAGCAGATGGGGTGGACCACGATTGCACCGCTCACGACGACGGGTACCTACACCGTCGGTCCCGTTCCCACGGCGGACACGGTCTTCTACGTGAACGTGCAAGGCGCGAACTCCCGCAACGAGTACTTCCTGATCGAGAACCGTCAGGAGGTAGAGTCCGACAGCGCCATGCTGCGGCATCACTGCGACGTCAGCCAGGATCCCCCCGGCTGCGGCGGCGGCCTGCTCATCTATCACGTGGACGGCCAGAAGGCGTGCCTGATCAACGTCTGCAGCAACAGCGTGAACGCCGGGGCGATCCACGGAGTCGTGGTCGAAGAAGCCGACGGGCTGCGCCAGCTCTGGAACGAATCCGCCGGGGGCAACCGGGGCGACGGCGGCGATCCCTACCCGGGCACGACCGGCAATCCGACCTTCTCGTTCCGCACCAACCCGGCCGCCACCACGAACTTCGATACCAGCTTCGTGGGGTTCGCCGTCGATTCGATCCGCCAGCTGGTGCCCAACGGCGAGATGGCCTTCCGGCTGCGTTTCGGCGGCCTCACCCTGGTCGCAGCGAACGACACGACGGCCCAGGTCCAGGTGGATGGGCAGCCCTACAACGTGTTCCGGGACCTGTTGGAGCAGGGGTCGAGTCACACGGTCGCCGTGGCGGACACACAGCTGATCCACAGTGGACGAACGCGACTCACGTTCCAGTCGTGGTCGGACGGCGGCGCGATCAGCCATACGATCACGGGAGCGGTGTCCGGCGCCACCTACACGGCGACGCTCGCCCGCGAGCACCGGCTGGACGTGACCGTGGGCACGAACGGCACGGTGGCGTATAGCCCCGCCGAGGACACGAGCGGCACGTTCATTCTCGAGGGCACGCCGGTGACGCTCACGGCGACGCCCACCGCGCCCATGGTGTTCGGCGGCTGGACGGGCGACACGACGGCCGTCGCCACGACGCTCGTCCTCCCGATGGGGCGGCCGTTCGCCGTGAGCGCCCAATTCGATCCCCAGCTGCTCATCACGAGCGCGACGCCCCGGCCGAGCGGCACGATGGGGGCGCTGTACGCCGACACGCTGCGCGCCAGTGGCGGCGGGGCGACCCAGAGCTGGCAGAAAGTGAGCGGCACCCTGCCGCCCGGCCTCGCGCTATCGGTGACCGGGCGGATCACCGGGTTTCCTTCGCAGACCGGCCAGTTCACCTTCACGGTGCGCGTGACCTCCGGCGCGCAGAGCCAGCAGCAGACGTACGCGATCGGCGTGACCGCGCCCACGCTCGTCGCCGCGACCGTGCTGGCGCAGCTGCTGAACGGGACGGGCGCCCTCACCACCGACCAGCTGCGCTATATCGACATGCTCGGCAACAACAACTGCGGGATCGCCCCGACGCCGCCCTGCTTCGACCTGGGCGATTTCGCCGCCTGGGTGAAAGCGACGGGCGCCACGCCGGTCGCACCGCTCGCCGCCGCACGGAAGGGAGGCCGGCCATGATCGCGCTGCGCCGTCCGCTTGCCGCGCTCAGCGTCGCCTTCCTCCTCGCCTGCGGCGGCGATTCGACCGGACCGGTGGCGGGGACGTTGAAGATCAACTTCACGACGCCCAACAGCGGTGAGGATGCCGGCGTGTTGCTCCTCCTGACCGCGCCGGCCGTGCCGGTGTCGGCGGCCGCGGCGGCGGGTCTGCAGCTGTGGGGAGCGCCGGTCACGACGACGACAGCCAAACTGGTTGTCACGGGAACGTTGTCCACCGGGACGATCGCCACCCTGCAGGTGGACGATGTGAACAAGGTGAGCCAGTACAGTGTGTCGGTGCAGTCCGTCGCGGCCGGGTCGGGCGGCGGATTCGTGCTGCGTCCGCTGTCGGGCTATTCGACGACGATCACGAAGTGATGCACGCGCCGGGCGAGGGCTCGAAGGCCGGCGTGCCGTCGCCCAGGCGGATCGCGAGCACCGCCGGGCGCCAGGTGTCGAGGGCCCACTGGAAGAAGGCGCGGGCTTCGGGATTCGGCGCGGATGTCCGGACGAGGCTGATCGAGTAGCGATTGAGCAGCACGGTGTCGTCGCCGAACAGCGGCTGCAACGCGAGAAAGCGCAGCGTGGCCAGCGTGGGACGATCGGCCAGCGCGTACGCGCCGCGCTCATCGGCGAGTTGCAGCGTCGTCGTCTGATCGGTGCCCGATTCGAGATACCAGGGATGGTGCCCGGTCCACGGCTCGAGTCCCGCCAGGCGCCACACGCCGATTTCGCGCTCGTTGGTTCCCGAGGAGTCCCCCCGCGAGATGAAGGTCGCGCCGTGAGCCGCGATGCGGCGCAGCGCGTCGGCGGCATCCCGGGCGCCGCGCACGCCGGCCGGGTCGGCCGCCGGTCCCACCACGACGAAGCGACTGGTGACGAAGGGACAGCGCTCCTCGGCGGCCCCCGTGCCGAGGAACTTCGTCTCGAGGGCGGGTGCGTGCGTCAGCACGACGTCCAGGTCACCCTGGACCGCGGAGTGGAGAATCTGACCGGACGGTCCGATGACGGTGGCGAGAGGGACCTCCCGCCAGAGGGACTCCGCCACGGCGAGCATGCCGGATTGCCGCACGGTGGTCGTCGTGCCGAGCCGCAGCGGCCGCGCCTGTGGCGCCCGCCGGCAGGCGGGGAGGGTGAGGCAGAGGCACAACATGAAGGCGCGGCGGGGATCGATTGTGAGCGGCATCACACGACCTCCTGACTGCGTCGTGACTTGTTGGCTGCAGCGCGACATTCTACGTTGCATCGAGATCCCTTTTGCGAGAAGCCCCATGTTGCTGCGTCGCACGATTCCTTTCGCGCTGGCTCTCGGCGCATTCGCCTGCAGCGGTACCGAGCCGTTCGTCCCGGTCCCGACGGCGATCCACGTGCTGCCCGGCACGGTGAGCTTCGGGGCGATCGGCGGGGCGCGGGCGCTCACGGCGGTCGTGCTGGACCAGCGCGGCGATACGATCCGGAGTCCGAGCGTGCAGTGGAGCGTCGGCGCCGGGTCGGTGGCGAGCGTGGACCAGACGGGGCACGTGAGCGCGGTGGGACTGGGCACGACGAAGGTCTTCGCGAGCGCCCAGGGATCAGCCACGCCGATCAAGGACAGCGTCACCGTATCGGTCGCGCAGATCCCCGCGCAGCTCGTGAAGGTGGCGGGCGATCAGCAGGTGGACACGACGTCGGGTGCGCTCCCCACCGCCGTGGTGGTCCAGGTCAACGACTCGTTCGCGCATCCGATCGAGGGGGTCGCCGTGGGCTTCGCGGTGACGCAGGGGGGCGGCAGCGTCACGCCCGGGACCGCCACGACCGATGTGCAGGGGCAGGCGGCCGTCGTGTGGACGCTGGGGTCGGCGGCCGGCCCCAATGCGCTCACCGCGACGGTGACGGGCACGGGTATCACCGGGAATCCGGCGAGCTTCGGCGCCACCGCCGTCGCCGCGGGCTCGATGCCGAGCGTCGCGGTGCTGGCGGGCGACGGCCAGACGGGGCTCGCGGGGTTCGCGGTGAATTTCCCGCCCGCGGTGGTTGTGCGCGACGGCAACGGCGCGCCGCTCGCGGGGGCGGCGGTGAGCTTCGCCGTCACCGATGGCGGCGGCACCGTTCAGGGCGGCGCCGCCGTCACCAATGCGAGCGGGGTGGCGCAGGTGGGAAGCTGGACCGTAACGCTGGGCGCCAATGCGCTGACCGCGACGGTGCAGGGCGGGGGATCGTTCATCGGCAACCCGGTGACGTTCACGGCGACGGGCGCGGCCGCCGCGTATCACATCGACGTGCGGTTCCCGGTGGCGACGACGCCCGCGCGCCAGGCTGTCTTCGCGGCGGCGGCGAGCAAGTGGGAATCGCTGATCTTCGGAGATGTCCCGGATGTTCCGCTCAACGTCTCGGCGAACCGGTGCATCAGCGGCCAGCCGGCGATCCACGAGACGGTGGACGACATCATCATCTACGCGATTCTCGATTCGATCGATGGACCCGGGAAGATCCTGGGTCAGTCGTTCCCCTGTCTCGTCCGGCAGGGAACACTCCTCCCCGTCGTCGGCGTCATGGAGTTCGACACCGCGGACGTCGCGAGTCTCGAGGGCTCAGGCTTGTTCGGTCTCGTGATCGAGCACGAGATGGGACACGTCCTCGGCTTCGGAACCATCTGGGGCGGACTGAACTTGCTCGCCGGGGCCGGAACGAGCGATTCCCATTTCACCGGCCCGCAGGCGTTGGCGGCATTCGATCGCGTGGGAGGCCTGACTTTCACGTCCGGTTCGAAAGTGCCGGTCGAGAACTGCGTCGGGATTCCCTCGTGCGGTCAGGGGACGCAGGACTCACACTGGCGCGAGCTCGTGTTCAAGAACGAGCTGATGACCGGGTTCGTCAATTCCGGCGCGAACCCGTTGTCCGTGGTGACCACGGCGTCGATGGGAGACCTGGGGTATCTGGTGAACTACGCGGCCTCGGACAGCTACAGCGTGCCGGCGGCCGCCGCGGCGCCGGCCGCGCCGGGGACGATGTTGAACCTGGGTGACGACATCCTCCGCATGCCGATCCTCGTCGTGAACCGCGCGGGCACGGTGGTGCAGACGATTTCCCCGCGGTGAGGTAGGCGGCGAGCCGCCGCCTCGCGCGTCATGTCCCGTTCCCTGCTAGTTTTGTGAGCGCGGGGCGGTAGCTCAGCTGGGAGAGCACCTGGTTTGCAACCAGGGGGTCGTGGGTTCGAATCCCATCCGCTCCACTGCCGCAGGTTGCCGCGCTGTACGACACCTTCCTGAGCCATCCTTCGCGAGGCAACCCAGCCTCTACGCACGATTCCTGCGATACACCGGCGTTCACCGTACTGTGTGGCGCCGGTGCTTCACGTCGGTGAATTGACGCCGGATTGACGGCAGGGCGGTTGATTTGCGGACGCGCCAGCGACGGGGGCACCCCGCAAACGTCCTGGTCCGGGCTCGCTACTTCTGCGAACAGGGACCGCAACGTCCCGGAGGACTCCCGTGAATCGTGGCCGCAGCATTCTGGCGGTAACGTTGGTCGCTACGCTGGCAACGTGCGTCGAGCATCGACCGCCC
>DATGDE010000426.1:0-3073 GCA_035311125.1 Gemmatimonadales bacterium | reverse complement strand
AAAACGACGCAGCGCGGCCCTCACGAGCCGCGCTGCGCCTGATCGAGACCGGGTTAGCGATTGCCCGGAGACCGCTGCATCATCCGGGACCGCATCTGCTCCACGTTGGTGTCGAACACCTTCTGCTGATCGGCCGTGAGGACGGCGCGGACTTCGGCATCCTGCTTCTGATTCAAGTCGCGCATCTTCGCCCGCGTGGCCGAATCGGGCGGCGCGCCCGGGGTGAACGCGGGCATCTGCGCCGCGTAGCGGGTGGTGATCGAGTCGACTTTCGCCCGCTGTTCGGGGCTCAGGGTGATCCCCTGGAGCAGCCGCTGCATGCGCCGGGCAGCGAATCCCCCGGGGCCGGCGGGGCCGCCCGGGTTCTGGGCAAGCGCGACCGAGCTGCCGAGCAGCACGAGCGCGCTGGTGAGAATGGCGAGGCGTGAACGCATGTCTTCCCTCCGACGGAGTTGAGTGTGTGGTACCCGGATGTACGCGCCCCCGGGGCGCATCGTTGAGCCGTTCATCCCGCAAGACCCCGCCTGGGGTGACTCGGGTCACGGACCGGTGTAGGATGACGGGACAAGGTGCATCGCGTCGGCTGCCGCCTCTGGACGTCCCACCGCTCCTCGA
This sequence comes from Gemmatimonadales bacterium, assembly GCA_035311125.1. Taxonomy (GTDB): domain Bacteria; phylum Gemmatimonadota; class Gemmatimonadetes; order Gemmatimonadales; family GWC2-71-9; genus DASTHG01. The sequence goes on along the minus strand of DATGDE010000426.1, from coordinate 2,458 downwards.
GGTCACTATGCGTCTCACGACATGGCTCGCCCCGCTGGTGCTGTGCTGTGCGTACTGCAACAGGCCCACGCCACCACCCCAGCCTCCGCCGCCGCCGTCGGGACCGGACGCTCTCACGGGGTTCGACAACCGCAGCAACGGTCTCGTCCACGACTCGATTCACGCCGCGGATCAGCAGGCGTTCGACGACGTGGAAGCGGTCGACGACGGGCTGGGACCGCTGTACAACGCGCAATCGTGCCGCGAGTGCCACCAGAACCCGACGTCGGGCGGCGCCAGCCAGGTGAGCGAGCTGCGCGTCGGCCACCTCGGGCCGGACGGACGGTTCCGCAATCCCGACATTCCTATCGGCCGTGGCACCGATACCGTGCCGGGACGCACCCTGGTCAACGATCGCGCGATCTGTCCCAACGCGGCATTCCCCGACAGCGAGATCCAGGAGCGGGTCCCCGATACCGAGACGATTCGTACCTTCAGGGCCTCCCTCAATCTCCTGGGCGACGGCTACGTGGAAGCCGTGGCCGACCAGACGCTACAGGACATCGCGCGCCAGCAGCGCCAGACGACGCACGGCAAGATCCACGGGCAGGCGCTCGCGGTGCCCGTCGTCGAGGCGCCCGGGAGCACGGGGATCGGTAGGTTCGGGTGGAAGGACCAGCACGCGAGCCTGCTGTCGTTCGCCGGGGACGCCTACCTGAACGAGATGGGCATCACGACGCGGCTGTTCCCCGACGAAGTGTTCGCCGCCTGCAACACGGCGCCCGAGCCGAACAACCAGCCGGGTCCGGACGGCCTGGCAGACGTGGACCACTTCGCGCGCTTCATGCGGGCGACCAAGGCGCCGGCGCGCGACTCCATCCTGGCGGCGACGCCGGCCGCGACGCAGGGATCACAGCTGTTCGACAGCATCGGGTGCGTCACCTGTCACGTGCGGACGCTCGTGACCGCGCCGGCCGGCACGGTCATCAACGGCGGCCGCGACACGATCGCGGCCGCGCTGGGCGGGAAGACGTTTCACCCGTTCGGGGACTTCCTGCTGCACGACGTGGGCACCGGAGACGGCATCGCCATCGCCGTGCCCGAGCACTACGGTCGCGCCTTCGCCCGGTTCGCCTGGCAGGCCTTCTCGATGGACAGCCTGCTCGGCGCACGCAACAAGCTGCGCACCGCGCCGCTGTGGGGCGTACGGCTGCGCCCGCGCCTGATGCACGATGCCGCCACGCTCACGCTCCGGGAGGCGATCATGCGGCACCGCGGCGAAGCGAGCGACGTGACGGGCCGGTTCCTGCAGCTGAGCAAGAGCCAGCAGGCGGCGATCGTCGAGTTCCTGAAGTCGCTGTAGCCAATGAACGCGGGGTGGCGGGACGACCGCCACCCCGATTCGCCGATTGCGATCCCGCCCCAGTGCAGCGTGAGCCGGTAGGCCAGGCCACTACACCGTGCCGGGATCGGAGGCGAGGATGTCAGGGTCGAGGCGAGTTTCTTTCGGCAGCGTGGCCGGATCCTGTTGCGACGGCGAATGGGGTGCCCGATGTCTCCCTCGCAAACACATTGCGCGGATACGCCTCACGCGCCTCGTTCGCGGCGGCGAGGTCGACGTCGACCGTGGCACATGGCGATTGGGGCGTCGTCGTCGCCAGGATCTGCCCTTCCGGATTGATGATCCACCCGCCTCCCCCACACGCGCCCGTGGCATCCACACGGTTGGACGACACGCTGTACGCACCTGATCGCACCGCTGCCACGATGCCCACCGACAGCCACCTGGCTCTTGTCGTCACGCCGGTCGCGCGCGGCGATAGCACGACCTGGACGTTCCCCTCGGCATAAGCCGCGTACGTCTCGAGCGCCCACAGCTCGGTGCAGATGTTGAGTCCGAACGACAACGCTCCCGCACGGAATACCGGAAATGACGGATCGCCGGGATCGAACCAGCGCGCCTCCCAGCTCCCGGGCTCGTCGGGGAGAAAGTACTTGCGACGCAACGGCACCACGGCGCGCGCGGGAGACCAGATGTACCCCTGATTGAATGGCCGGCCCCCGACATCGATCGGCCGCGTGCCCACCACATGCGCAACGCCCAGCTCATGCAGGCGCCCCAGCCAGACCGCGTTGAGCCGGAGCGCCTGCTCCCACTGGCCACACTCGAATGCATCGGTTTCCCACATCGCCGGCACGAAGGCACACTCCGGCAGCAGCACCAGCTCGGACGCATGCCGCGTCGTGTGCTCGCACAAATCCGCCCACGCCGCCTCGAGGGCTGCTGGCTCATGGGGGAGCTCGCAAACGGTGATTCGCATCGTCGGGCTTGGAGCGGCGCCCGTCACCGGGCGCCGCCCGTGTCAGCCGTGCTCAGAAGTTCAGCTCGAAGCCGAGGCGGATGTGCCGCGGCTGGTCGTAGAAGCCCTGCGGGCCGTTGAACCGCGTGTACCAGGCGTTCAGCGCGGCCGTCTGCTCG
>DATGDE010000425.1:0-4643 GCA_035311125.1 Gemmatimonadales bacterium | reverse complement strand
TTAGTGTGCCTCGTCTTCCTGACAGGGGTGGGCGCCTGCGGCGGCGCTTCGGGCGACTCCACCAAGAACCCTCCCTCCATCCGTTACGAACAACACGTCGCTGCGGGCGGGATCGAGCCGGCCGCGGGGACCATGGTGAATCCCTACGTGCAGGACAGAGGATCGGTCACGGAGGGTGAGCGGACATTCGTGGCGATGAACTGCGATGGATGCCACGGCGGCGGCGCGACCGGGTGGGTGGGACCGAGTCTGGTGGACGGGCGGTGGCGCTACGGCGGGACCGACGGCGCCGTGTACCATTCCATCTTCTATGGTCGCGCGCGGGGCATGCCTGCGTACGGTGGCGTGCTGTCTCCGGACGCGATCTGGAAGATCGTGACCTACCTGCGCGCCCAACCGCCTCCCGCCGACGTGCCCACGGAGCGGTGGCAGTGACGATGTCGGGACGATACGGATTTCTGACCGAGACCTACGCGACCGAGCGCCTCAAGGTGCTGGGCGTATGGAGCATGTTCGAGGACGGCGACCTCGCCGTGCGTCCGCACCCCACCGATGCGCGCGGGCGGAGCGTGCTCGAGCACATGGTGCACCAGAGTCTGAGCGAGGACCTGTGGTTCCGGACCATGCTGGGTATCGACGTCGGGGCGCCGCCGTTGCCCGATGCCGAGACACGAACGGCGTTTCTCCGGAGCTACGCGGAGCGGTCGGCGAAGCGGCTTGCCGCGCTGCGCACGGAGCCCGACGAGTGGTGGGAGGAGGAAGTCGCCTTCTTCGACGTGCGCCGCAGCCGTGCCTGGGTGATGGTGCGGCGCATCGCACACACGGCACATCATCGCGGACAGCAGACGGCGTTGCTCAGGATGCTGGGCCGCTCGTTGCACAGTACGTACGGGCCCACCGCCGACACCGGCGGGCTGTTCCAGCGCGGCGCGGCGACGGTGTACGCCTATCCCGACGACGGCGCCCTGCTCGTGGGAGAGATGGCCGGCGGTCGCAAGGCGCCGCTGCCGGGGACCGGCAGCGCTGCCGTCACGGAACGGCCCAGCTAGATGAACACCGACGCCTCGACACTACCGGCCCTCATCTGCCGCCGCTCCTGGGAAGCGGACGAGCTGGTGCGTCGCTGGCCGCCGAAGTTCGCCCACCCGAACAAGAAGGTCCTGTACGACGTGGCCTGTCCGCCCGGGACGCGCCACGGGGGGACGGTCAATTCCTCGCGGTGGACGGGGGGGCGGCTGCCGACCGACGTCCCGCGGGAGCGGGTCACGGAGGTCACGGGACGCCCCGGGTTCTTCGACTACGCCCGACCGGCCGCCGGCGACGCCACGGTGCACTGGCACCTCAATTTCGCGGACGCGCACCTCTTCTATGCATACGGCAGCTCTCTGTTCGCGCAGGACGAGCTGCAGACGGCCGAGCATCCCGCGCTCGGCTCGTTGCGCGAAGCGCTCCTGGCCGACGGGAACGCGGGATGCGCTCCCCTGACCGAGGACGCGCAAGGGCCCACGCCTGTGCTGGTGCGCGGCGTGGAGCGTCGCTGCCACGTGGACACCGACGGCCTGTACGGCTACCGCTTCACAGGGGCGCCGGCGGAGCGGCTGCGGGAAGCCACGCAGCGGCTCGATCCGCCGACCATTTCGAACATCCTTGCGATCGCGGCGCCGTCGTCGGGTCGTGGGGCATACAAGGAGGAAGAGATCGCCCGCATCCTGCGCACGGCGTGGGCGGGTTTCGTGGCCGCCCGGGAGGAGGCCGCCCCGGTGACGATTCACACCGGGTTCTGGGGATGCGGGAGGTTCGGCGGCAACCGGATCTTGATGACGGCGCTACAGATCGTGGCCGCGCATCTGGCCGGGACCGAGCGCATCGTGTTCCATCTCGGGCAGAACGCCGGCGACGCCCACTTCTTCGAGGCGGGGTGCAGCATGGCGGATGCGCTGTTGGCCGAGCACCCGACCACGTTGCACGTGATCGGAGCGGTGGTGGACCAGCGGCTGATGTGGGGCAAGGGGGACGGCAACTAGCCATTGAGCGTGACCGTCCCGCCATCCCCCGACCCGATCACCGCCGGGACGCAGGCCCTGCAACGCGGAGCCTGGGAGGAGGCGCGCGCGCTCTTCCAGGAGAGCCTGGCCGCGGCCGAGACGCCCCAGGCGCTGGAGCAGCTAGGCCTGGCGGGCTGGTGGCTCGACGACGCCGCGCTCACGTTCGATTCGCGCGAGCGCGCCTACGGTCTCTACCGCGAGCAGGGCGACGCCCGGAGCGCGGCGCGGGTCGCGATCTGGCTCGTTTGGGACAACCTGGCCTTCCGCGGCGACAGCGCGGTGGCCTCGGGGTGGCTGGAGCGCGCCCGGCGTCTCCTCGCAGGTCACGAAGACTCCGCCGAGTATGGGTGGCTGCTGCTGCGCGACGGCGAGCTCGCGCTGTTCCGCGGTCACGACCCGAGAGCCGCGCGTGAGAGCGCGGTCCGCGCCGCCGCCCTGGGCCGCAGCACCGGGGATCGAGGCCTCGAGTTCACCGGGGTAGCGTTGGAGGGGCTCGCGCTCGTGAGCGCCGGTGAGGTCGCGGCCGGGATGCGCTGCCTCGACGAGGCGACCACTGCCGCCACCGCCGGCGAGGTGAAAGAGCTGCACACCGTCGGCGTGGTCTGCTGCTGGCAGATCTTCGCCTGCGAGCGCGTGCGCGACTATGATCGCGCCGCCCAGTGGTGCGCCCGCGTGCAGGAGTTCACCCGGCGGTGGCACGTCCGGGTATTGTCGGCCATCTGCCGGGTCCAGTACGCCGGTGTGCTGATCTGGCGCGGCGCGTGGGCCGAGGCGGAATCGGAGCTGGCGGCCGCGATCCGGGACTTCGAGCAGGTGCGGCCGCCGCTCGTCGTGCAGGCGCTCGCCCGGCTCGGCGAGCTGCGATTGCGCCAAGGCCGGCTCGAAGACGCGGCGCAGTTGTTCGAGCGGGCGGGCTCGCAGCCCATCGCCCGCGTGGGTCAGGCGGCACTGGCGCTGGAGCGCGAGGCTCCCGAGGAGAGCGCCGCTCAGTTGGAGCGGTTCCTCGCGCAGGTGGGTGACACGGAGCCCACCACGCGCGCCGGGGCGCTGGAGGTGGCCGTGCGCGCCCACGTCGCACGGGGGGACGGCGACGCGGCGACACGTGCGCGCGACGAGCTGCAACGGATTGCCCAGGCGCTGGGCACGCCCGCACTCGCCGCGTCGGCGACGGCGGCCGACGCCGCCGTGCTGCACCACGCCGGCGACCTCGCGACGGCCGCGAGCCGATACGAGCAGGCGGCCATGCTGTACGACCGGGCCGGCGCCCCGCTCGAGGCCGCGCGGAGCCGCCTGGATCTCGCCGGCGTACTCGCCGTGACCGGCCAGCGCGACGTCGCCCAGCGTGAAGCGCGAGGAGCGTTGGACGCCTTCAGGAGTCTGGGCGCCGCGCGTGATGCGGGGCGCGCCCAGGCCCGGATCACGCAGCTCGCCGCCAGAAGGCCGTCGGGCCGCCAACGGAAGCTCACGGGACGGCAGGTCGAGATTCTGCGACTGGTCGCCCAGGGTTTGAGCAATCCGGAAATCGCGGCCCGCCTCGGCTTGAGCGACCACACCGTGAAGCGGCACGTCGCCAATCTCCTGGCGAGACTCGGGCTGTCATCGCGCGCCGCCGCCGTAGCCTACGCCGCCAAGCAGGGGCTCCTCTAGACCTTGCCGCCCCGTGGCCCGAATGGGCCACGCCCGCCTCCTGATCGTCATGGCTCTCCCGGGCGAAGCGCCGCCTCGGTGACTTCGGTACTCTGTACTCCCGCTGTCCGAGCCAGTTGTACCACACCGGAGGTTGACCATGCGTTCTCGTTTCGCCATCGCCGCACTTGCCGCTTTGCTCGTCCCGAGCCTGGCTGGCGCTCAATCGTCCACTCCCGTCTGGGGCCCCGCTCCTTCCGTCCTGCCTGCGGGTGCCCGCCTGGCCGTGATGCAGGGCGACCCGAGCCAGGCCGCGCTCTTCACCATCCGCCTCGAGTTCCCCGACGGGTACCGGCTCGCGCCGCACTGGCATCCGACCGACGAGAGTCTCACCATCATCAGTGGCACGTTCCTGATCGGAATGGGCGACACGCTGGACGCCTCGAAGACGATGGCGCTGCCGACCAGCGGGTTCGCGTTCGCTCCCGCGAACCAGCATCACTTCGCGATCGCCAAGGGACGCACCGTCGTCCAAATCAACGGGATGGGGCCGTTCGCCCTGACCTATGTGAATTCCAAGGACGATCCGCGCAAGAAGCTCAGCTCGCGCTGAGCTCCACGCCGGCGCACGACCCGCCTGTACGGGTCATGCGCCGGCGCCCGGAGTCTCTCATCCTGCGAGACTCCCCCCGCGCTGCAAATCCGCAACTCCCACGGGCAGAGCACGTTGAGCGGGCGGCACGGTCCCTGCCACCCAGCACATCGGCTCCAACGTTGGGGAAATTTTCGGTGATTCGAATCTGCACGGCGGCAGCGTCCTACGTGGGCCCCTGCGACCACTGCAGCGCCGTTCCCGAGACGACGCGGGATGCGCCCGAGCAGGTCATCACCGTCGTGACGTTGCAGCGGGGCGACGCGCTGGTCTTCGCGGCACGCTTCTGCGAAAAGCACTTCCTACGGTTCTTCGACCTC
>DATGDE010000424.1:0-24335 GCA_035311125.1 Gemmatimonadales bacterium | reverse complement strand
CCTGGAGCGCCAACGTGTCTTCCCACAGCACGTTCTCGTTCCGGTCCACGGCGCGTGCCGTGAGCCGCGTCCCGGGAGGCAATCCGTAGCCCTCGACGTAGAAGCGCAGCGTGTCGACGCCGTAGGGTAGCGTGGCCCGCGGGTTCAGCAGCAACTGGGGCGGTTCTCTCGTGGAGCGGCGCCCGCTGCCCTCATAGAACGGCAGCGGCGCGGCCAGCGAAGGCGCGGACAACCGCGGCACGGTGTCGGGACGCTCCCTCCGTCCGTATGCCGGGCTGTTGCGGTCGCGAATCGTCACGCTCGCGGTATAGATGCCGGGCCGCAGGGCCAGCGTCCCCTGGAACAGGACGCTTTCGTCGGCCCGCAACGTCTCCTGGAAGCCGCGTACCCGCACCTGCTGGTCGGAGGCGAGCATGACCGGCGCGCCGGAATCGGAGCGGAACGCCAGCTCGACGTGATACTCGGCGACGAACTCGTTGCCCTCGCGACGGAAGCTCAGCGAGTGATTGGCGAGCGACAGCGCGAACAGGGCCAGTGTGGAATCGGGCGAAGGCCCCGCGAGAAACCGGATGGTCGCAACGGACGGGAGCGGGGCGGCCGTGACGAACAACCCCATACGCTCGTAGATCGTGCCGGCGTCGAACAGTCGCGCGACTTCGACGCCCGGCTGGGGCGTGTTGGCTGCGCCGACGCGCTGCCAAGACCCACAGGCGGCGCATGAAGCGATCGTCATCACCGCGGCACCCGCGCGTCGCATCACTTGCTGAACCTCAAAGCCTGACGTTAGTTTCGCCCGATCCCATGACCAGTGAGAATCTCGCCGGTCGAACCATCGCCGGCTATCGCCTCCTGGAACGCGTCGGTGAGGGAGGCACGGCGGAAGTCTACCGCGCCGAACACGCCGAGCATGGGAGTTGTGCGTTCAAAGTATTACGCCCCCGCTTGCGGGGCGACCCCACCGCGGTCAAGCGGTTCCTCCGAGAGGCGAGCTACGGTGCGCGCGTACGCCACCCGGCGGTGGTCCGCACCTACGACTACGGTGAAGCGGACGGGCTCTATTACCTCGCGCTCGAGTGGGCAGGCGGGCAGTCGCTGGCGGATTTTCTACACCAGAGCGGCCCCGTCGCTCCTGCGGTGGCGCAGCCCATCGTGGCGCAGCTGGCCGCCGGCCTCGCCGCGGCGCACGAAGTCGGCATCGTGCACCGCGATCTCAAGCCCGAGAACATCATCTACGATTCCCAGACCGGCGTGACGAAGTTGCTGGACTTCGGCATCGCACGCGATGCGGAGCTGCCACCCGAGGAACGTCTGACCCGCACCGGCTTCTTCGTCGGCACGCTGCAGTACGTGGCCCCCGAGGCGCTGTCGGGTGAGCTGGTGGACGCGCGCGCCGACATCTACAGCCTGGCGACCATCGCCTATTACATGCTCACCGGCCGGCACCCCTTCAGCGGCCGCAATCCCCGGGAGCTGTTCCAGCAGCTGCTCCGGGAGGCACCGCTGCCGCTCAATGAGGCGCTGCCGGGCCGGCGGTTCCCCCCCGCGCTGGAGGCGGCCGTCATGCGCGGCCTGAGCCGCGATCCGGCACAGCGCCAGCCCAGCGTGGCGAGCTTCGCCGAGGAATTCAGCGGGTCCGCCGCCCCCGCAACCGAGGCAGAGGGCACCGGCCTGCTGGGGACGTTGCGCCGTTTCATGGGCGGCAAGAAGGAATAGTAGTAGTGAGCGCAACTACGCACCAGGACGACGCAAAGGCCCTAGTCCGACTCGCCGACCTTCTGCGGCAACGATCCCTGACCCATGGGGACTTCGTACTCGCCTCGGGACGCCGCTCGACCTTCTACATCGATGCCCGTCGCACCACGATGTCGGGGGAAGGACAGGTCCTGATCGGGTCCGCCGGCCTCGCCGCCCTGCGGGCCCGTGCCTGGAACCCGCGGTCCGTCGGTGGGCTCACGTTGGGCGCCGATCCGGTCGCCTATGCACTGGCCCACGCCGCGCGACTCGCGGGCATCGCGCTCGACGCGTTCACGGTGCGCAAGGAGGCCAAGGCCCACGGTACCGGCCGCCGCATCGAGGGCTGCTTCGAGGCTGGCGACCGGGTCGTCGTCATCGAGGACGTCATCACCACGGGTCGCTCGGCGCTCGAGGCGGTAGCGGCCGTGCGCGCGGAGCGCGCGAATGTGCTCGGCGTGCTCGCAGTCATCGACCGCCAGGAAGGCGGCCGCGAGGCGATCGAGGCCGCCGGACTCCCGGTCGTCGCCCTGGTATCTGCTCAGCAACTCGGGGTGTAGTGGCGACGCCGGCCGTTTCCGACGCTCCCCTCGTCGTTCTCCCACTGAGCGACTCGTTCAACGAGTTCTGGCCGCTGCTGGCGCGGGAACTCGGCGTCCCCCTCATCGTCGGCGATCCCGGTGCCGCGACGCTTCCGGTTCACGCACTGGCTGTGGTGATCGCCGCCGGTGGGGCGGAAACGGAGGTCGGCCCGTTGCTTGCCCGAATCGGCGTGCCTGCGTCCGTACCCCTGGTGGTCGCGGGCGCCAGCACGTCGCACCGCATCGCCGCCCATGCCGTCGCCGCCGGAGCCGCGGACTATTTCGCGCTGCCCGATGATCGTGATGCCCTGCGCAGTACGCTGGAGGCGGCGCTCCAACGCAGTCACGCGGCCCGGGACCGCGCCACCCTCGCCACGCTCGAGGCGCAGGCCCACGCCTTCCGCGAAATCGTCGGGGACAGCCCGGCGCTCCGCACCGCACTGACGCGCGCCGCCCGGGTGCTGCCCCACGCGGACGCCACGGTCCTGGTGACGGGCGAAACGGGCACGGGCAAGGAGCTCCTCGCGCGCGCGCTCCACTACGGCGGGCCGCGCGCCGCGGCCCCTTTCGTCGAACTCAATTGCGCCGCGCTGCCCAGCGCCCTGCTGGAGAGCGAACTGTTCGGACACGAGCGGGGGGCATTCACGGACGCCAAGGCGGCCAAGCCGGGGCTGTTCGAGGTCGCGTCGGGCGGGACCTTGTTTCTCGACGAGATCGACAGCCTCGCCCTGGAGCTGCAGAGCAAGCTGCTGCGGGCGCTGGAGCAGAAGGCGGTCCGGCGCCTCGGCGCCACGACCTCGAGGTCGCTGGACGTGCGTATCGTCGCCGCTACGAACACGCGGCTCGACCGCGCCGTCGCCGAGGGCCGCTTCCGCGAGGATCTCTACTACCGCCTCAACGTGGTGACGCTCGAGCTGCCCCCCTTACGGGCGCGGGGCGAGGACGTCCTGCGTCTTGTCGGGCACTTCACCGCCAAGTTCTGCAAGCAGTACGGCATCCCGGAGCCGGCGCTGACCGCGGATGCCCGTCGCGCCCTGGTGACGCACGCCTGGCCCGGCAATGTGCGCGAGCTCCGCAACGTGGTCGAGCGCACGCTGCTCCTCTCCTCGCCGGGGCAGTTCGAGCTGGAGCCGCTCGAGGCCGCAGTGTCGCAGCCGCCGGTCGCGGGCGGGTTGCCGTTCCCGGCGCCGCTCGCCGAAGTCCAGCGCGCGGCTGCGCACGCGATGCTCGAGCTCACCGGCGGAAACCGGTCCGAGGCGGCCCGGCGGCTGGGCGTATCGCGCTCCCGACTGCTGCGGCTGTTGCGGGGTGCGGGGGACGCGGACATGGAGGACGAAGCATCATGATGCGAATTGAGACAGGTGGCTCGCCCCGCTGCAACAGGACCGTACGCATCCCATTGACAGTGAATCACTTATCGTGGCGTGACGCTTGCGGTGGTCAGCGCCCACACCCGGTTGGAGGATTGGCTACATGCGATTGAGGACTATGGTGGCGGCTGCTGCCGCGCTTGCGCTGGCCTGCACGGACAGCACCGGCCCGTCGAACCAGCGGCCGACGGGGCAGCTCCACTTCGTGGTGCAGGGCGCGACGGCGCCCACGCTGGTATCCGACACGGCGAGCTTCTATGCCAAAGTGGGTGAGGATCGCCGGGTGGAGTTGTTCTACCGGGGTCTGACGGGCGATACCGGCGAAGCCTTCTTTCAGTTCGAAGTCCACGCCGCCAGCCTGCTGAAGCGCCCCGACGGGTCCGCCTTCCAGCCAGGAGACTCGGTCCTCATCACCGTGGGGGTCGGAGATCCCGCGAAGTTCGATTTCACCTTTGCGCCGGCGGGCCTGCAGTTCAATCCTGCCGATCCGGCGCGCCTGCATATCGAGTACAACTACTCCAACCACGATTTCAACGGGGACGGGGTCGAAGATACCCAGGACGTGCAGGCGGAGACGCAGCTCTCGATCTGGCGTCGCGAGCCCCCCGACAGCCTGTGGACGAACATTGGCTCGGTCAAGAACCAGGAACTGGAGGAGATCGAGGCCGCCATTCTGTCGTTCACCCAGTTCGCGGTCGCGTGGTAGGCGACTCGCCGTCACGATGGGCTCATACCTCGCCGACGAATCCGCGCTCCTCTCGGAGCTGGCGGCGCTCGCCGGACAAGGCCGCTACCGCGAGGTCGTCGACCGTCTACGGTCGCTGGCACCCGGCGTCGTAGAAGCGCGGACGCCGCTCGCCCTCCTGGCCGCGGAAGCCCATGGACGCCTGGGAGAGCACGACGCGGCCGACGCGTGGGCTCTGCGGGCGCTCGGCCTCGCGCAGCAGAGCCTCGACGTCCGCGCCGAGCAGCGCGCTTCCCATCTGCGCGGTGCGATCGCCTGGCAACGGGGGGCCGTCGAGGAGGCGGATGGACACTTCCAGCGGGCATTGGAGCTGGCACGTTCGCTGGGAGACGCTGCAGCACAAGCCCGCGCGTTCAACAACATCGGCATCCTCCAACATCTCCGCGTGGCGCCGGAAGCTGCGCTCGCCAGCTACCAGCCGGCGCTCGCCGCGTACCAGCAGGCCGGCAACCTCCGTGGCATGGCGGAGACCTATCACAACATGGCGATCAGCTTGCGCGCGCTGGGGAATGGACCGCTCGCCTGCGACGCCGCGGACGAAGCCGTCCGGCTCGCGCTCCAGGCTTCTGATCCGACGCTGCTTGGCTTGACGCTCGTCGGCCGCGCCGAGGCGCATCTGATGATGGGCGATCACGCCCTCGCCTCCGTCGAGCTCAGCCAGGCGGCCGCGGCCTACACGCATGTAGGCTTCAGCGCCGGGATCCCCGAGGTCAAGCGCGTGCAGGCCATGGCCGCCCGGGCCCGCGAGGACATTCCTACCGCGGCGGGGTTGCTGCGGGAAGCTCGCGAGCTGTCCACCACCGGCGTCCCGCTCCACACCCGGGCCGAGATCGAGCGCGATCTGGGCGACACGCTCGCCGCTCTGGGCGATGCCGCCGGCGCGCGCGCCGCACGCGAGCGCGCCCTCGTGTTGTTCCGCCAGCTGGGCGCGCGCCAGGCTGAACAGGCGCTCGCCGCCCTTCTCTCACCCGGCTGAATTGGTACAACCACCGGTTTCGCAGTAGCATTCCCGTCGTGACAGGGTTCGAGGCGACCCCCCATCGTCCCTCGCTGGCCACGCGCATGCGGGGCTGGACCGACGACGGCGGCCATGAGCAGCGGTTGAAGGATCTCGAGACCTTCGCCCGCAGCCACGGGCGCCGCTGGGCGCTGATCGCGATCGGCGCGCTGCTCGCGCTCATCGGCAGCTTCGCCGGAACCGTCCCGGCCCCGGCGGGGACCATCGTGCTGGTGGCAGGGGGATTCGCGGCGCTGAACGTCCTGATCGGCGTGGTCCACGAGCGCGGCTGGTACCGCTGGTGGCTCATCTATGCTTTTGCCCTGCTCGACGTCGTGTGGGTCGCCGTCCTGGTCATCTGGTTCGGCCACGGTGGACTGGTGGCGGCGTTCTTCATCGCCGTGCTGCCGTATGCGTTCGAGCAGGCGCGCGGCGTCGGCGATTTCCTGGTGCTCACGGCCTCCATCGCCTATCTCGGCGCCTGTTACCTGCACGCTCGCTTCTATCCTCGTACGCCCGGCCTCGATACCGGCGCCTACCTGGAGACCGTGACGTTCATCCTCGTGGCGGTGGGCTTGACCCGCATTCCAGCGACCCTCATCGCCCGGATCCGGCACGCGCGCAACGTGATGGGAGAAGCGGAGCAGGGCTTCCTGGCGGTGCGCGCGGCCGCCACCGAATCCGACGAGCTGGGATTCCTCGAGCAGAGCTTCAACCGGATGCTCGATGAGATCGGCGCCACGATCTCGACGGTTCAACGCGAGGCGGACGAGGTCGCCGCGTTCGCGGAGCAGCTGGCAGCCTCCGCCGAGCAGATCCAAGCGACGTCCGAGGCCGTCACCCACACGGCGCAGGAGCTCGCCGGCGACCTGTCCCGCCAGCGGGGACTCGCCGAAGGCGCCCGCGGGGAGAGCGCCAAGGCGTCCGACCAGGCGGGCACGCTGCGCACCCGCGCGGAGATGATGCAGGTGGACGCCCGGCGGCTCGTGGCCACGGCCGAACGCGGCCGCGAGCGCGTGGCGCGCGCCGGCCAGACGTTGCGCACCGTCGGTGAGGAAGTCCGCGCCACCGCCGCCACCGTCGCCGGTCTCTCGGCGATGTCGGACCGGATCGGCGGATTCGCCCAGGCGATCGCGCGGATCGCCCGTCAGACACATCTCCTCGCGCTGAATGCGGCCATCGAGGCGGCCCGAGCCGAAGAGCACGGGGAAGGTTTCGCCGTGGTCGCCGACGAGGTTCGAACACTCGCGGCCGAAGCCGCGCGCTCCGCACGGGAGGTCGCCGAGCTCGTGACCGAGCTGCGCGTGGGTATCGATGCCGCCGCCCGCGCCATGCAGACGGGGGAAGCGCAGGTACGGGACATCGGCGCGGTCGCCGCCGAGGCCGATGGCGCCTTGCTCGAGCTGCATCAGGGGGTACAGCTCGTCGGGGATCTCGTCAACGCCACCGCCGATGTGTCGCGCAGCCAGGCCGCTCGCCTGGCCGATCTCGCCCAGTCGCTCCAGCAGGTCGCCGCGATTTCGGGCAGCTCGTCGGACCGCGCCGACGGGGCGGCGGCGTCCACGCGCTCCCAGATCAGCTCCATGAGCGATCTCACCGCCACGTCGCAACAGCTCGCGCAGCTGGCGGAGCGGCTGCGTGCCAGTATCGCCCGCTTCTCGGTCCTGCGCCGTGATCAGACCACGGCGGAGCATCGCACGGTCACGGCCGAGCACCACGTGTCCCACACCATCACGGTGTCCGGCGCCTGACCCCGCATTACCCCGCCCGGAAGACGTCCGCGGCGTCCGATCCTTGGTCCCCGACACGAGCGTTCATCGGGCGGAACGTGCGGAACGTCTCCCGGTACGGGATGATGAGCAGGTCCACGTAGCGAGCGAGCGCCACCTCGAAGGGAAAGCGGCGGCGGTACTCGCCGGCCGTCACACCCAACATCGCCTTGAGATGCCGGCTGAAGCTCTGCGGCGAGGAGAAATCGAGCCGGTAGGCGACGTCGGCGACGGACAGCCCGGAATTGCGGAACAGCTGCGCCGCATGCACGAGCCGCATGCCGGCGAGATAGGTCTTGGGGGAGGGCAGCGCCGCCCGCAGAAAGCGGGACATCAGCGTACTCGGCGGGATCCGCAGGTGGCGCGCTAGTGCCCGCACCGTTCGAAGGACGGGGGCCAGGCGAGTGAGTGCCTCGAAGAACAGGTGGAGGTCCTCCGGCACCTTGTCTCCCAGGGCAGGGACCAGGGAATGCAGAATGCGTGCGGCGACCGGGGAGGCCGGCTGTCCCACCAGTTCGCGCAAGCGCCGCCAGCCGCCAGCATCGGTGCAATCCACGGCGGCGCGCACGCCGCTCGCGCCCAGGCGCAGCAACGTCTCGGTCGCGTGATGGTCATGGCGTGAAACGAGGGCCACCGCCGGAATCGCCGGGAACTCCCGCACCAGTCGCGCCACCGCGGGGAGATCCGCACCGCCACAGCGGTGCACGGACAGCACGAACGCATCCACGCGCCGTCGCCGCGCGGCCGTGAGCACTTCCCGGCAAGAGTCGGCGTGGAGCGAGATGAAGCACCCGTCACCGACGGCTTCGAAGCGGTGGCGCTCCGACGGCGGGAGCAACGTGCAGACGGTGACCATGCCCGGTGCGTACACAATACGCGCCGGTCGTCAACGACCGTTCAAGGTCCCCCGGGCGGGATCGTACCCGCTTGGCAGGCTCCGCAATCCCTTCAAGTTCCGGTCAACGCAACCCGGGCGATCTCCGCCCGCGCGCGACGCGCGCGCGGAAATGCTCCCCTGACGAATGAAAGTGATCCGCGGAGCAGCGCGCGGTTCTCGCCCGGAATCGGTTGCGGCAATTGCGCAGGGTAAGGCCGTCGCAAACTGGCTTGACACGGCAGGCAGAGAGACGGAGCGTGGACGAATTGACCGCTGCATGACTGACTGGCTGCAGCATGGTCGATGAACCTGTGAACCGGGAAGGGGGTGACGCGTCGCTCCGTCGGACACGCTCGTTCTGCAATTCAATCGCGGTCCACATTAGGGAGGACGTCATGCGCCGTCTCGTAGCCAGATGGCTCGTCCTGGCCCTGCTTTTGGGACTGCCCCGTTTCCTGGCGGCTCAGGGGACGCGGACAATCACTGGGCAAGTAGTCTCGGGCGAAACGAGCCAACCCGTCCGGGCCGTCCGTGTCGCGGTCAAAGGCACGGCGATCAGCACCGCCACAGATGCCGAGGGCAAATTCACGCTCGAGGTCCCGGTCGGTACGACCACACTCATGTTTACCTACATCGGCTTCCGGCCCGTCGAGTTGCCCATTGAGGACCGGATGCAGGTGCGGATGGAGCTGCAGGCGCTGGTCCTGCAGGGCGTCGTGGTGACCGCCCTGGGAATCGAGCGCGAACAGCGGACGCTGTCGTACGCCGCGCAGGCGGTCTCCAACAACGACCTGACCGACGTGCCCACGACGAACGTCCTCTCGAAACTCCAGGGCAGCGTCGCCGGCCTCCAGGTGACGAACACCAGCAACCCGTTCGGCTCCGCCCGCATCATCTCGCGAGGCGCGAGCTCGATCACCGGCGAGAACCAGCCGCTGATCATCGTGGATGGCATCCCGATCGACAATTCCGCGGCGACGAACACGGGCTACGGCGGGGGCTCGATGGGCGGCTACGATGTCGGCAACGCCGCCGCAGATATCGACCCCAACAACATCCAGTCCCTGACCGTACTGAAGGGCCCCAACGCTGCGGCGCTGTACGGATCGCGCGCGGCGAACGGGGCCATCGTCATCACGACCAAGAAGGGTGAGGGAGCACCGAGCGAAGGCCTCGGCATCACCGCCACCGCCGCCACTACGATCGAGAAACCGCTGCGCCTGCCGGACTACCAGAACCGGTACGGCCAGGGCTTCTATGGCGAGTTCGACTTCGTCGACGGCAACTTCGGCGGGCAAAACGACGGGGCGGATGAGAGTTGGGGCCCCAAGCTCGACGGCCGGACGACGGGTTGCGTCATGGTCCCCGGCACGCCCTTCGGCACCAGCAACTACGACACCTCCAAGCCGTGCCGCCAGTTCTTCGGCGTAGGCCCATGGACGGCGCATCCGAACAATGTGCGCGACTTCTGGGAAACCGGCCTGAGCACGTCCCTGAACGTGGCCGTGGCCCGGAGCAGCACTCGCAACAACATCCGGTTGTCGTTCGGCCGCATCGGCGACAATGGCATGTACCCGAACAACACCAACACCCGGACGAACGTGGCACTCGCAGGAGGGGCGCAGATCTCAGACCGCTGGAGTGCCGAGGTGTCGGTGAACTACATCAACGACGCCATGCAGAATCAACCGGCGCAGGCGTATGAGGAAATGGACCCGATGCAGGGGTTCATCTGGTTCGGCCGGCAGGTGGACACCAGGATCCTGAAGAACAACCTGTACCGCGATCCGAACGACCCCCTCACCCAGGCGATCCTGGCGGCGGGCACGCTGCGCACGGACGCGCCGATCCCCTACAGCTGGAATTACAGCTACCACCCGAATCCCTACTGGATGGCGGGGGTCAAGACGACCGACTTCGCGCGTGACCGGGGCCTCGGCCACGTTTCCGCCACGTACAAGTTCAACGACTGGCTGAGCGTCAAGGGCGGCACCGGGCGTGACTGGTACCAGAATCACTTCCGGGCGAACTACCCGGTGAACGACATCTCACCCTATCCGCTGGGCGGCTTTCTCGACGTCGGAGAGACCCACAGCGAAACCAACAACGACTTTCTGTTCACGGCCCAGCGGCCGGTGGTCGAGGGGCTGAGCGTCTCGATCAACGCCGGTGGAAACCAGCGCGTGAACGAGTTCAACACGAACACGGGCAATGTCGGCCAGCTCGTGATTCCGGGCGTGTACACGCTGCAGAATTCGGCCGGCCAGCCGGCCACGAACCTCTTTCAGTCGACCAAGAAGGTCAATTCGCTGTTCGGCGCGGCCAGCTTCAACTTCCACGACTGGCTCAACCTGGATTTGACGGGCCGCAACGACTGGTCCTCGACACTGCCGAAGAACCACAACTCCTTCTTCTACCCCTCGATCGGGGTGTCGTGGATCTTCTCGGACGCGCTCCGCGTCAGCAGCAGCTTCCTGACGTACGGCAAGCTGCGCGCTAACTGGAGTCGCACGGGGAACGACACGGATCCGTACCGGCTCGCCGCCGTGTTCGGCGCCGGCACCCCATGGGGTGGGCAGCCCAGCTTCACCTCACCGAACCAGCTCCCCAACGCGAACCTCAAGCCGGAGCAGACGAACGCTGCGGAGATCGGCGCCGAGCTCGGGCTGCTCAAGGACCGGGTCACGCTCAACGCGTCGGTGTACCAGAAATCCACGACCGACCAGATCCTCCCGGTCTCCATTTCGGCCGCCACCGGATTCACCTCCGCCATCGTGAACGCCGGCAACATGCGCAATCGCGGCGTCGAGCTGACCGCCACGATCCGGCCCGTCGAGCGGCCCACCTTCCACTGGACGGCGGTCGCGAACTGGGCGAAGAACTCCAACAAGGTGATCTCGCTCTACGCCGGCGTGGAGCGCATCGTCGTGGGCTCGTACTGGAACGTGAACGTCACGGCCGACATGGGTCAGCCCTACGGCAACCTGGTGGGCTACCGCTGGGCGCGCGACGCACGAGGCCACATCCTGGTGGGCGACGACGGGCTGCCGATTCGCGATCCCAAACAGGTCGTGCTGGGCAACTACAACGCCGACTGGGTGGGCGGCATCACCAATACGTTCACTTACAAGGACCTCTCCCTGACCGTCGCATTCGACGGACAGTGGGGCGGCAATGTCTTTTCCGTGACGAAGTGGTTCGGCCAGTATTCGGGCGTGCTCTCGACGACCCTGCAGGGTCGCCAGAACGACTGGAACAACCCGGGCTACGTGGTGCCGAACGCCGTGTATGCCAGCACCGGCTTGCCGGACACGACGCACGTGTTGGCGCAGGATTACTGGCACAACACCTTCTACGCGCAGGAAGACGGCATCATCGACGCAACGTACCTCAAGCTCCGCGACCTGCGCCTGGCCTACAATCTCCCACCCAGGATCGCCAGCTACCTCGGCTTCTCCGGGGCGACCGTGGCGGTGGTCGGCCACAACCTGTTCCTCTGGGCGAAGCAAAAGACCATCGACCCGGAAACCGCGTTCGACACCGGCAACCGACAGGGCGTCGAGAACGGGCAGTTGCCCACGACGCGGAGCTTCGGCTTCACCCTGTCCGTGCGGCCATGAAACCGCTTAGGGGAAAGAGAGCCATTATGCGATACAAGATCCTGAGCGTCGCCGCCGCACTGGTCGCGGGCACGGCGTGCGGCGATCTGACATCCGTCAACAAGAATCCGAACGGACCGACGGACGTACCACCGCCGTCGATCCTCTCCAACGCGATCGTGAACGTGGTCAACACGGTCTTCGGCCCGGATTTCAGCAGTCTGGATATCCGCGGCGGCGGGCTGTGGGTGCAGTACTACTCGGAGATCCAGTACCGGGACGAGGACAAGTACATCCTCCGCTCGGGGATCAGCGGCGGCTGGGCGATGTACAACGGGCCGCTGGAGGACTTCCAGTTGATGATTGACAAGGGCGTGGCCGCGAGCACGCCGAACTGGCAGGCCGTGGGTCGCATCATGAAGTCGTACACGTTCAGCGTGATGACCGACGCCATGGGCGACATTCCCTACTCCCAGGCGCTGAAGGGACAATCGACGCTGGCGCCGAAGTACGACTCGCAACAGAGCATCTATGACTCGCTCTTCGCCGATCTGACGCAGGCGAGCGGGCAGATCGATCCCGCGGGGATCGGCTTTTCCAGCGGCGACATTCTGTTCGGCGGCGACATGACCGCGTGGCAGAAGTTCGCCAACTCCTTGCGGTTGCGCCTGGCGATGCATCTCACGAACGTGGACCCCGCCAAGGCGCAGGCCGAGGCCGCAGCGGCGGTCGCGGCTGGCGTGTTCACGAGCAACGCCGACAACGCGCAGCTCACGTACCTGACCGCGCCGCCGAACCAGAACCCCATCTACACGAACGCGCTCACGCGCGACGACTACGGCATGAGCAAGACGTTCGTCGACTCGCTACAGAGCTGGGGCGACCCGCGTCTGCCGATCTTCGCCGACACCAATCGGTACGGCGCCTACCGCGGCCTGCCCAACGGACTGAACGACGGCGAGGGCGCGTCGCTCGACTCGATCTCGCGTTTCGGCACTTACTGGCGCAAGACGCCGAACGCGTCGCTGTCGCTGCTTACGTATTCGGAGGTGCTGTTCCTCGAGGCCGAAGCGGCGCAGCGCGGTTGGATCGCCGGTGATCCTGCCGCGTTGTACGCCAGCGCCGTCCGCGCATCCATGGAGCAGTACGGCATCGACAACACGGCCATCACCGCCTACCTGGCCCTGCCACGGGTCGCCTACACCGTCGGGCCGACAGGCCTCACGCAGATCGCCTACCAGAAGTGGGTTTCGATGTACATGCAAGGAGCGGAGGCCTGGACGGAATGGCGGCGCACCCGTGTCCCGACCCTGCTGCCGGGTCCGCGCGCGGTGCTCACCAGTCTGCCGGAGCGCCTGCCCTACGATGACAACGAGTCGGTGCTGAACAAGGCGAGCCTGGATGCCGCAGTTTCGGCACAGGGCTTCAGCGCCAGCAACGACCTCACCGGCGTATTGTGGTACACGGGACGGCAGTGAGTCAGGCCGCTCGGCCAGCGGGCCGGCGGTAGACGACCTGCTGATCGACGGATGCGAAAAGCCCCCGGGTTGAGCACTCCCGGGGGCTTCTTGCGTAGCTCGTGTATCAGCGCGCGCCGCTCGCGCCGCCCGCGCGCTGGAGGAAGATCAGGATCACACCGTGCCCGCGGCTGGCGTAGCCCGGCCGGGGCGTGACGCCGGAGGGGTAGACCTCGATGCGGCTCGCTTCCGTCGCGTCGAGCGTCACGAGCGGGCACGTGTCGACGGTCCGGGTCCCGTCCACGTAGACGTCAGGATCCGAGCTGCCAACCATGCTGTCCTTGCCGCGCAGCTCCACGATCGGGCAGTGGTTCTCCGTGTACCCGGAGACCTGTACCTGCGGCATGGCTCGTCGGATCGCGTCCAGGATGGTCAGGCCGGCTTCGGCCGACAGCGCCTGACCAGCGAGGACCACCGCGCCGGAAGTGGTCGTCGGGAGCGGCATCCCGCCGGGCTCGGTGGACCGGTCGAACGGCTTCGTCGTCCTGCAGCCCGGGCCCACAGCCAGAACGGCGAGGATGGCAGGGAGAGAGCGGAAGCGCAGCATGGCGCACCTCAATCCGATTGAAAACCCTCGAGTCGGGAATCGCGATGCCGGTGTCCGCCTGGGCCTACCGTGCCGCGCGAGTGGTGAGCAGGATGGCGCCGTCTTCGTTGCCGGCGCCCCAACGAAGAATGGCAGGGCCCGTATCGAAGAACTCCACGCCGGTGACGGCGTCGATGGAAACCTGGTCCAGGGCGTCCAGCCCCCCGAGCAGACCCCCGTTCAGATAGACGCGCACACCTTGCGCCTCTGTCGGGTCCGCGTTGAGGCGCAACACGTCTCTCCCGCGTGAACGAAGCCACTGGGGCCGGAGCTGGCGCAGCAGCTCCGTAACCGAGCGGGCGGATGAGGCGCCGATCTCTTCGGCGGTAATCGGCTGTGTGATGACCGGCGGCGCATTGCGAGGTCCCCCCGGAAACGCCGGGGCAGGCTTGCCGCGCCGGTCGCCGACGAGGATGCCGGCGACCAGGCCGAGGCCGGCTCCTGCGACCGAGAAGCGGAGGCGCTGAGCGCCGGCGCCGCCTTCCCAGTCGCTGCGGGCGACCTGCGAGGTCATGTAGCCGGCCCACGCACCCAGCAGCGAGCCGCCCGCAGCGTAGGCCACCACGTGGAGCACGGACCGGTGCCGCGGCGGCGCGGTCTGCGCCGTCAACGGCACCGCCTCGAGCGCGAGGACCGGGAGTAGAACGAGAAGTAAGAGAAGGGCGCGGCGTCGCCTACGGGGGGGCGTTGGGAAGAGAGGGGACCGGGATGCCGCACACACGACAACTCCAGTCGGTCGCCCGACAGCTACCGTGGCCCCACGTGAGGCGCATGGCATGTACGCCAATATACAGACGCCCCGAACCACACGCACTGGCGCGGTTGTCCGTCTTCACGTCGCGGGCCGAACGGGCTGCCCCGCTCAGCAGTCGCGCCGGTGACCGAGCAGCTCGAGATACACGTTCCACTCCCGATCACTGAAGCACACGAATCGCGCGGTCTCCACGCTGGTCGGCCGGGACATCTCCTCCCGCACCGCCGTCACGGCGATGCGCGCGGCGCTCTCGAGCGGGTAGCCGTACGCGCCGGTGCTGATCGCCGGGAAAGCGATAGAACGGATGCCGTGATCGGCCGCGAGCCGCATGCTGCTCTCGTAGCAGCGGCGCAGGAGCTCCGGCTCACCCTGCGTCCCGCCGCCCCAGACCGGTCCGACGGTGTGAATCACGAATCGCGCCCGCAGGCGATACCCCTTCGTGATGCGGGCCTCTCCGGTGGGACACCCGCCCAGGGCGCGACATTCCGCCAGCAGCTCGGGGCCCGCCGCGCGGTGAATCGCCCCGTCCACTCCGCCGCCGCCCAGCAGCGTCGCGTTCGCCGCATTCACGATCGCGTCCACGGCCTGTTCGGTGATGTCGCCTCGCACCGCCTCGATGTGGCTCATGGGCCCTCAATAGATGTCGAGATCGTTGGCATAGGCCACGGCTCCGCTGAACCCTGCACGGACCTCCCGTACGATCTCTGCGGTCGTGGAGCTCCAGGGCAGCGCGTGGGTGAGCACGAGCAGTTTCGGCCGCGCCCGGGCGGCCAGCGCCCCAAGCGCCACCGCCGACGTGTGGGCGCCGGCGTGGTAGCGCTGCCATTCCGGCGGCAGACGGTCGAATCCCTCCTGCGAGTAGACCTCGTGCACCAGCACGTCGCAGCCGTCACACGCGCGCACCACCGCCTCGTCTGGCCGCGTGTCGCCCGAGAACACGATCGTACGGTCGGCAGTTTCGAACCGGTACCCATAGGCTTCGCGCCATCCGGCATGTGGCACGGGGAAGGCGGTCACGGTGACGAGGTCGTCGCGATACACGACGCCGGGGCGGATCTCGTGGGCCTGCACCTGCCACCCGGTGCCGTTGTGCGGCTGCGCGCCGCGGCGCCGGTTGTCGATGTCGGCGGCGTACGCCTCGAGCAGGTGACGCGTCAGCGTGGCCGTCCCGCGGGGGCCGTACACCGCGAGCGGCACGGTGCGGAAGAGCACCCAGGGGGTGAGGATGAGATCGGGGAGGCCGAGCGTGTGATCGGAGTGGAGATGAGTGAGGAAGACGGTCTTGAGATTCTCCGTCCGCAGCGCCGTCACGCCCGACCGTGCTGCGGCCGCGGCGCGGCGGACGATGCCGGTCCCCGCGTCCACCAGGTACGCCTGGCCCCGGACCACCACCGCCGCTGCCGGCCCGGCGCGTTCAGGGTCCGGGTTCGGGTTCCCCGTGCCGAGCATCACGACCTGGGTGCGAGTGGAATCGTACACTGCGGGGACCTGCGCGGTACCCGCGGAAGCGACGGCAAGCCAAGCGGATAGACTGAGCAACACGACCCGAAGCTACCTTCCGCGAGTCGCCGGGCAACCGCATCTTACCATTGTTAGAACCAAGCAGGGACGATGCCGCGTCGGGACCTCATCGATCAGGTTCGTAAAGCCTTGAGGGACCGTTACGAGATCGTCACGGCCGTCGGCCGCGGCGGCAACGCCTCGATCTTCGGGGCGTACGACAAGGCCGGCAACCGGGTGGCCGTCAAGGTGCTGCACCCCGAGCTGGCGGCATCGGTGGCCGCCGATCGGTTTCTGCGGGAGATCCGCTACGCCGGCAAGCTGCACCACGCCCACATCGCATCGTTGCTGGACAGCGGCGAGACCGACTATCTGCTCTGGTTCGTGATGCCTTACGTGCCCGGCGAATCGCTGCGCCGGGCGCTGCAGCGCGAGCACCGCCTCGCCGTGGATTTCGTGGCGCGGGCTGGCTGTGAGATCCTGGAAGCACTGGACCACGCGCACTCGCAGGGCTTGGCCCACCGCGACATCAAGCCCGACAATATCGTGCTCTCGCCCGACGGGGCTGTCCTCGTGGATTTCGGCATCGCCCGCGCCATCGCACAATCGGAAGGGGACCGCGTGACGCGCAGCGGGTTCGTCGTGGGGACGGAAGAGTACATGAGTCCGGAGCAGGCGGGGGGCGCCGAGGAGGTGAACGGGCGTACCGACATCTACTCGCTGGGAGTCGTCCTGTTCGAAGCGATTGCGGGTCGGCCTCCCTTTTCCGCCGCCAGTGCCGCCGCCGTGATCGACATGCAGCAGCATCACCCTGCGCCCTCACTCCAGACGTTTCGGCCGGAAGTGGCGCCGGGGCTCGCCGCGGTGATCGGCCGCGCGCTCGAGAAGCAGCCCGCCGCCCGCTGGCAGAGTGCCGCGGAGATGCGGCGGGCGCTGCTGCCGTACAGCCTCGCGGCGGAATGACCGACCCCCTGTTCGCGCAGGTCGCGAGCGCTTTGGGCGACCGCTACACCCTGGTGCGCGAGCTCGGCCAGGGCGGGATGGGGGCGGTGTTTCTCGGCCGCGACGTGAAGCTGGGCCGCGAGGTGGCCATCAAGGTGCTCCCACCCACCACCCGGGCGTATCTGGGCACCGACCGCTTCCAGCGCGAAGTGCAGCTCGTCGCCAGGTTGTCGCACCCGCACATCGTGCCCCTATTCGAAGCCGACGAGGTCAACGGCTTCCTCTACTACGTGATGGGATACGTCGCGGGCGAGTCGCTCGCCGAACGACTGGCGAACCAGGGACAGCTGCCGCTCGACGAGGCGCTGCGGATCACGACCGAAGTAGGCGATGCCCTGCAGTATGCCCACGACCGCGGCATCATCCATCGCGACATCAAGCCGGCCAACATCCTTCTGTCGGGCGGCCACGCCCTGGTCACCGACTTCGGCATTGCCAAGAGCGTCGCCGAGTCCGAGGAGGGCAAGACGCTCACGGGGACCGGCGTGACCGTGGGCACCGCAGCCTATATGAGCCCGGAGCAGGCGAGCGGGGAGCGCCGCATCGACGCGCGCAGCGACGTGTATGCGCTGGCCGCCGTGTTGTACGAGATGCTCACGGGGGAGCCGCCGTTCACCGGACCCACGGCGCAGGCGATCGTCGCCCGCATATTGGTGGACGCCCCGCGATCGGTGCGCACGGTTCGGCCGAACGTCCCCGTCCACATCGAGCAGGCACTGCTCGCCGGCCTCGCCAAGGTGCCGGGCGACCGCCCGCCGTCGGCCAAGGCGTTCGTCGAGCGCCTCTCCCCACCGGCTGCCGCACCGCCGGCTCCCCGGCGCGCCTGGCCGCGCCTCGCTGCGGCAGGCGCCGTGCTCGGGGCGGCGGCGATCGCGGTTGCCCTGCTGCAGCCGGCCCCTCCCCGCGTGCCGGCGCCGCTCAGCCACGCAGGCATGGTCTTCGTGCCCGCGGGCAGCTATCCGGTGGGCGGCCAGCGTGGCGGCCGCCCCGGCCACGGCGTCGCCCTCGATTCCTTCTATCTCGATTCGACGGAAGTCACGGTCGCAGCCTACCAGCGCTACCTCGATTCCACCGCCACGCCTGCACCCTGGACCTCGCGCCCCCCTGCGACCTGGCCGGCCACCGGTATCCTCTGGGGCGAAGCACAGCGATACTGCGCGTGGCGCGGGGCCCGCCTGCCCACCGAGGACGAATGGGAAGCGGGGGCTCGCGGTCGGGATGGCCGCCGCTACCCGTGGGGCGACCGCTGGGAGCGCGGACGCGCCAATGCCGGCTCGATGACCGACACGCTACAGCCCGTGGGGGCGTTCCCGCTGGGGCGCTCGCCCGCCGGAGCACTGGACATGGTCGGGAACGCCTGGGAATGGACCGCCGGCGATACGGTGACCGCCACTGGACGAGTGCTGCACGTGATCAAGGGGGGAGCGTTCAACACGGCGCCCGAGAACGCATCGGCCACCTTTCGGTCGGCGCTCCCCGACGTCAGGCAGCAGCTGTGGAACACCGGGTTCCGATGCGCGCGCTCCGCTCGCTGACTCTGGTCGGGTTCGGCCTGTCTCTGGGCGCCTGTCAGCCGCAGGCCCGCCGGCTGCTGATCCTCGACGAAACTTCCGCCCAGGCGGCCGAGCTCGATGCGACGGCCCGCCCCTGGCGCGATGCGGGATACCGTGTGGAGTACCGCCGCTACTATCCGCACCTCACACGCGCCGACCTCGACCGCTACCGCGTCGCGATGGTTCTCGGCGGCCGCGGGCCAAACACCTCAACGGACGCGCTGGATGTCGGCGACCTCGCCATCCTCACGGAATGGACGTTGCGGGGAGGCGTGGTGGTGCTCGGCTATCCCCCGAATGAGGACGGCGGACCCCGCGCCGCCTTCGACCGATGGCTGATGAACCGCTGGCTCGCGTGGAGCGGAGCGGGGATCGTCATCGGGAACGGCGCACTGCGTAGCGCGGCGCGCCTCGGGGCGGCGCCGGAGGTGACCCCGGTGCTCACCGCCGGACTGCGCGGGACCGGCTACGCGCCGTTTCCCGCCGGCGCCAACAACGCGTTGCGCGTCGCAGACGAGGCCCAGGTCCTCGCCCGTGCGGCCGACGGGGCGCTCGGGCAGGGGTCCCAAGCGGAGATTCCCGCGCAGCAGCACGGCGGCGTGCCGGTCGCGGCAGCCAGCCGCACGGCGAACGGACTGATCGTCGTCCTCTCGCGGGCGGCCCTGGGAGCGGTTCGCCAGGAGGACACGCTCAATCGCAGCGGGACCCGGGCCTTTCTCGTCGCCCTCGCGCGCTTCACGCGCCGACCCGCAGAGTGGGCGCGGATCCCGCCTGCCGGCCATCGGTCCCCGCTGCGACTCGCCGACGGCCCGCAGTCCGTGAGCCCGCGGTCGCCGCGGGCCAGTCCCCCCGTCGGAGTCACGGTCGAGCGACTCGCTCAGCAGACCGCGCCTCCTCCGGTGGCGACGACCCAGCCGCCAGCGTGGCTCCCGCGCCAGGGACTCCGCGCGCTCGAGGGAGACTTCCCGGCGCTCGCTCCCGCGCGCGGGGCGGGTGCGCGGCTGGCGGCGCTCGATTCGCTCACGGGCCTGCTCGACGTCGGCGCATTCAACGTGCTCGTCACCAATGCGCACGTGGCGGCCCTCATCGATTCGGTTGCGGGAGGACGGTGGGAACGCGACGCCCTACGCGCCGCCTGGCAGCAGGTCGCGACCCGGCTGCAGGCGACGAGCGTGCGATGGATCCCCCTCATAGCGCCGCGTGATCTCGCGCCCCGGAGCGACAGCGCTCCGGTTGCGTCGTGCCCGCTCGACCCGGCGCTGTGGAGCCGGCTGGTCTCGGGCGTGCGTTCGCTGGCGCGCTTCGCCGCGTCGCATCACGACCTCATCCCGGCGGTCGGCCTCCTGCTCGACGAGACCACTCATGAGTGGAGCTCCCCGCCCTTCTGCGACGCGGCATGGCAGGCGGCGCTGGCGGCGCTCGTCCAGGACTCCACGCTGTCACGGGAGCGGTCGGCGCGGCTGAAGGACGTCCCATTCGGGGTCCGCTATGACTCGCTGCTCGATGGCGGGCTGCTCGCGGCGTATGACTCCGCGGTGGCGGGCGTCGTCGTACAACGCACTGCGGCGCTCCGTGCCGACCTGCACCGGGCACGTCGCGACCTCCTCTTCGCGGTCGTCCTCGACCGCTCCCCGGCCGACTGGTTCACGCTCAGCCTCGTCCAGGGCATGTCCGATCCCTCCGCGCCGGCGCTCGTTTTCTCACCCGATCCGAGCAGTCGTGCACGGCTCGCCGCGGGCGGGGTCGCCAATGCCCTGTACGTCCTCCGGCTCGACCCGGCCACGGTGCTGGAAAGTGGCTCGCCCGGGATTTCTCATGCGCTGTTCCGGGAACAGGACGGCTTCTGGCTGGGACCCGCGGAATCCCTGCTGCTCGGGCCGAGCGACAGTCTCGCGCGCCGCGTCCGCCGGCTTGGCAAGGAACGCTGAGCCTGCCGGGCTGCCTTCCGCGGGGCCTCCCAGCCGCCTAGCTTACGGCCGGGGAGGGTGGGGCCGATGGTCGCGGCGCGCCGGCCGAAATGGCGTGTCGAGGAAAGTCCGAGCTCCATAGGGCAGACTGCCAGGTAACGCCTGGGCGCCGCGAGGCGACGGACAGGGCCACAGAAAAGATACCGCCCGGTTTTTCGGGTAAGGGTGAAATGGTGGGGTAAGAGCCCACCGCGCGGCCGGTAACGGACGTGGCACGGCAACCCCCAGTCGGAGCAAGGCCAAATAGGCAGCGAGACCCGGCCCGGGTCGTCTGAGCTGCGGGTAGGCCGCACGAGTTGGCTGGCGACAGCCATCCCAGAGAGATGACCATCTGGCCGCCCTGCGGCCAAACAGAACTCGGCTTATGGCCCCACCTGTCTCCACCTGATGTCCGGCAGCAAGCCGTACCCGGCCCACTGGGAGCGCGTCGCCGACCTGCGCGTGTTCCGGACCACCACCGAAGAATGGGAGAAGCTCATCGCCTGGCGCTCTGACATGCGGAAGCGAGGCTGGAGGCTGCTCCGCGTGTCGCACGACGGGCCGGAATTGGTCGCTGTCTTCGGCCGGACCAAGAGCGACCGCTCTGCGACGTGAGGAGGCTCGAGTCAGCCATGATGCGACGATACCGGCTTCATCCCGCCTATCCCGCTGTACTGCTGTCCGTCGCCTGCGGCGGCGGGTACCGGAGCCCGGGGAACCTGCCGACACCGACCCCCCCTCCTCCCCATCCCGCGCCCCTCGTCCCCGCGCCCAACGCACCGGGATTGCAGCTCGCTCCCGGAACGACGCGTTACCTGGTCCGTCAGGACGTGCACATCCAGCAGGATTTCGCCGGACTGCCGCCGACGATCGATCTGAAGTATGCGCTCTACCTCTCGGCCACGATCGGCACACCCGGCGACAGCACCGGGCTCCCGACCACGTTCACGGTGGACTCGATCATCGTGGACACGGCTGCACGATTGCCGCCCCAGCTCGACCTCAGGGCCGCACGCGGCTTCCGGGTGACCGGCCGTCTCGTCCCTACGGGGGAGTTCGTCAGCGACCCGTGCGACACCAGTGCCGCCGCCGCTGCCGTCGCCGGTCTGCTCCCGCGTTTCCGGAATTTCTTTCCCCGGCTGCCGGCCCGCGGTGTCGTGCCCCAGTCATCCTGGACCGACTCGACGATGGCCTCCGACCCGGCGACCTGCGCCGGCGGCACCGCGCTGACCACGCGCTCCCAGAATCGCCGCACCGCGACGACCTGGGAGGACCACGACGGGATTCGCGCGCTGCGGCTGGAAACCACGGCGACCTACCAGTTCAACGGGACCGGGGACCCCGGAGGCTCGCCCTTCACCTTGAGCGGCTCGGGCGTGGGGTCCACCGTTCAGTTCCTCTCGAGCGACGGCCGCTACGTCGGGGGAGAACTGCGTGACTCGAGCACACTGACGATCGATCTGACGGTGCAGGGCTACTCCATCCCGCGACGCCAGCTCGCGCACACCACCATCACGGTCCTCCGGCCTTGATGCGGCCGGTCCTTGTCGCCGCGCTGGCGCTCGCGCTCGGCGGCGCCATGCGTGACGCTGCCTCTGCCCAGGTCGCCGCGAACCGGGCGGCCACGTATCTCCCGGCGACCGACGTCGGCGACGTGCGCGCCCTGTGGGTGAATCCCGCCGGTCTCGCCGTAGGGCAGGAGGCGGCCGTGCTGCTTGATCTGACGGTCCAGGGACCAGGATCGAGCGGCCGGCTGGCGCAGGTCAGCACCGGGTTCAACGCGCGCGGCCTCGCCTTCGGGTATCAGCGCGACAACTTCACCAACGGCATCCACGGCCACACGTATCGCTTCGGGCTGGGCGGCGCATCGCGACGATTCGCGTTCGGCGCGACCCTGGCGTGGTACCGCGGGGCGACGAGCGCAGTCGGATGGGACCTCGGCTTCCTCTACGATTGGCGGCCTCAGGTGACGGTGGGCGGCGTCATCCGCAACGCGGGCACACCCACGGTCCGTGGCGTCACGCTGGAACGCACGTATGTGCCCGCGATCACCGCCCGCCCGCTATCGGACCGGCTCGCGCTCACGGCGCAGACCGAGGCCACCGCGTCGGCCATCCTCGGGTTCACGTTCGAGGCCCGCGCCACGCTGCCCGCCGCCCTTGTCTCCTTCCTGGCCCGAGTGGACACGAATCGATCGCTGCACCGCCAATCACTCGCGCTCGGCGTCGCGATCGGTGGCGCCAACCGGGTCGGGGTGGTGGGATCCTCGTCGGGTGGAGGCGCGGACCGGAACGTCCTCAGCGCCTACGGCGTCGCGACCCGCGCGCCACGCACGACAGGCCACTAGAGACCCCGAAGCCGGAGCGCTCGAGCGGCATGGCCAACGGGCCCAGACGAAAGGTCGCGCGGCGGATCATCTGGGGGCTGGTCCTGGCCGCGCTGGGCTGGCTCATCGGCGTGTGGCCGCCACCGGCCTGGTGGGGCGGTCACTGGCCGGCACAGACCGCGATGATGCGACTGCGTGTCGCTCCGGTCAGCTACCAGCCCGTGCCCATCGAGCAGTTTCCAGCCGTCCTGCAGCGCATGGTGATCATCGGGGAAGACTCCCGGTTCCGTACCCATCACGGTCTCGACTTCGAGGAGATCCGCGACGCCCTGGGGCTGGACCAGGGGGCCGGATTCGGGACGACAGTGCGGACGATCTGGAAGCGGCGTGACCGGCTGCGGGGCGCCAGCACGATTTCGCAGCAGCTGGCGAAGAACCTCTATTTGTCACCTTCGCGCAACCCGCTGCGCAAGGTGAAGGAGGCGGTGACCGCGCTGCGCCTCGAGCTGGCGCTCTCGAAAGACAGGATATTGGAGCTGTACCTGAATCTCGTGGAGCTCGGACCAGGCGTGTGGGGCGTGCCCGCGGCGAGCGCGCATTACTTCGGCGTTGCGCCGGCGGAGCTGAGTGAAGCGCAGGCCGCCGCGCTCGCCGCGACGCTGCCGTTTCCGTTGTCGTCCAACCCCGCCTACCGCTCGGGCCGCATGCTGCACCGGCGCGACCTGATTCTCGCCCGCTATCACGGCGTGGACGTCTACATCCCGCCTGAGGAGGAGTTTGATACTCTCGCGGTGCCGCCGTTTCTCCCGCCGCTCGTGCCTCCGGTGCTCGACACGCTGATGCGGGACACGCTGCGGGTGCCGGTGGAGAGCGCGCCGCGGGATACCCTGGCGCCGCCCGATACCCTCCCCGACACCACGCGTGACACGACGCCTCAGTCGACCAGGCGCAGGGGCATCACCAGCGCCAGGTAACTCGCCGGATCGTTCCACCCTACCGGTTCGATCGTCGCCGCCCGTTCCGGGGCCTTGAACGTGAAGCGCACTTCGTCGGTCGGCATGTATTTGAGAATCTCGAGCAGGTAGGTCGCGTTGAAGCCGATCTCGAACGGTTCGCCCTCGTACGTCACCGCGAGCTCGTCCTGCGCTTCGCCCAAGTCCGGCGTCTGCACCGAGAACTTCACGAGCCCCCCGGAGAACGCCATGCGGATGCGGTGCGTCTGGTCGCTCGCGACCACGCTCATGCGGCGCAGGGCGGCGCTCATCGCCTGCTTGTCCACGGTGGCGAACTTGTCGTTCTCGCGTGGAATGACCTGCTCGTACGGCGGGTAGGGCCCTTCGATCAGACGGGAGTACACCAGCCGCCCGCCGGCCCGGAACCCGATGTGATTGTCGCTCTTGGCCACCTCGAGCGCGTCCTCGGGGCCGAACAGGCGCCGGATCTGCTCGAGCGCCTTGGGCGGCACAATGAGGTCGGCCGTCG
>DATGDE010000423.1:0-8784 GCA_035311125.1 Gemmatimonadales bacterium | reverse complement strand
GCAGATTGAGGTAGAGCACACCGGCCGCCAGGCCGCCTACCGCCAGGAACAGGAGCACCTGCGTGGTCAGGATCCGGGTATAGACGATCTGGTACCCGATCTCCCGGAACCACCACCAGTCGGTCAGCAGCGCGGTCAAGGTGGGGAAGGCGAGGAGGAGTGCCACCAGCGTGGCAACCACGAGCAGGGGTCGGCGTCGGCGTGGGGACACGGGCATTCCTCGGGTGCGGGGAGCCGCAGCGCCGCGGGCATGAGACCGCGCGGCGCTCCCCGCAGCATCGCGGACCCGGGCCGGAAGTCAAGGCCGGGAGCTCAAGTAGTCCTGTAGTCTGGCGCCCTACACGCTGCTCGCCCGAGATCCCATGCCCCGTGACCCCGCCCGCCGATAACGGCGGGCGGGCGCATTTCGTACCCTTGGCAGCGCGTCACACCCACTCGAACGATTCGATAGGAGAATGTCATGAGACACCTTGCTCCCGCGTCCCTGCTCTCGCTGCTGGGGCTCTGCCTCGCGCTGGGCTGCAGCGAGGGAACCGGCCCCGCCGACGCCGTGCGGCCGAGCTTCAAGGCCGGCGGGCGGAGCGGCTTCGGCTTCAACGGGGAAGTCCGCGGGTTCCCCCACGGGGCGGTCCGGCTCACAGGCGGCGGGTCGTTCGACCCGACCACCGCTTCGAACATCGTGCCGACCGAGACGTCCGTTGTCTCCAGCGGCGGCTTCGACTGCACGGACGCGGTGGCCCAGGGCCCGCTCACGGGTTGCGCGGCCGGCGAGGGCGTGCGGTGGGATACGGCGCAGCTGCTGGCGTCCACCAGCTTCAAGTGCACGCCGAGCGAGGCGGCGCTGCCGGCCACGACGGACGAGCACACGGCGGTGCTGCTCGCTCATTTCTACCGCGCGGGTGACGGGGACAACGAGTCGTTCACCGCCCAGATGATCGTCACGGACGGGGACCTCTCCCCGGACCCCGGCGTTCAGAACCTGTGGGTCCAGGGGGTGGGGTGCGGCACGGCCATCGTCAACTTCAACTAGCCGCCAGGGCCCGCCTCCGCGCTCATGGCTTTACGCGGTGCGGGCCCGTACCATACAGCGAGGCCCATGACCCTTCCTCCGTCTGATTCCAACCTGCCTGCGCCGGAGCCCCGGCCCGGCGACTCCGGGGTCACCCGCGTCGCGTTCGTCCGCCAGATCGCGGGACAGGTGGCTGATCGGGCCGGGCCGGGCCCCGCCGTGCACCCCGCCGAGAAGGCCCTGGACGAGAGCCGGCGGCTGCTGGAGCTGTTCTTCGCGGACTCGCTCGACGGCTTCTTCTTCATGATGCTCGACAGGCCGGTGCGCTGGGACGAGAGCGTCGACAAGGAAGCCGCGCTCGATTACGTGTTTGCGCACGATCGCATCACCCGAGTCAACCCGGCGATGGCCGCGCAGTACGGAGCCTCGCCGGAAGCGCTCCTCGGGCGCACGCCGGCGGAGTTCTATGCCCACGATCCCGGCCCCGCACGCACCAGGTGGCGCGGGTTCTTCGACACCGGCCGGCTGCATGTCGAGACGCACCAGCGGAAGCTCGACGGCACGCCGATCTGGATCGAGGGCGACTACATGTGCCTGTACGCGCCGGACGGGCGGATCATCGGCCACTTCGGCATCCAGCGCGACATCACCGCGCGCCACCGGGCCGAGGAGGCGCTGCGCTTCTCCGAGGAGAAGTTCGCCAAGGCCTTCCGCGCCTGTCCGCTTCGGGTGAGCATCGGTACGCTGGCCGAGGGGCGGTTCATCGAGGTGAACGACGCGTTCCTCCGGGACCACGGGTTCACGCGCGAGCAGGTGATCGGGCGGACGTCCCCCGAGCTGGGCCTCTGGGCCGACCCCGACGACCGGCGGCGCCTCGTCAACGAGCTCGAGCGGGGCGGGATGGTGCGCGAGTGGGAGTTTCGCGGGCAGACCCGCGACGGGCAGGTGCAGATCACGTCCTTGTCGGCCGAGCTCATTCAGGTGGGAGGTGAGGCCTGCATCCTCGCCGTCGCGACCGACGTGACCGACCGGAAGCGGGCCGAGCAGGCGATCCGGAGCTCCCGCGAGGAGCTGCGGGCCCTCGCGGCGCGGCTGCAGTCCGTGCGGGAGGACGAGCGCGCCCACATCGCGCGCGAAGTCCACGACGAGCTTGGGCAAGCGCTTACCGGACTCAAGCTCGACCTGGCCTGGCTCAAGCCGAGACTCCGCGACCAGGTCCCCCTCCTGGAGCGGGTCCAGGCGGTGATCGGTCGCATCGACGGGACGATCGACGCGGTCCGGCGGATCGCGACGGAGCTTCGCCCGAGCGTGCTCGACCATCTCGGCCTCGTGGCGGCCGTCGAATGGCAGGCCCGGGAGTTCGAGAAGCTGACCGGCATCGTGGTCCGTCTGAGCCTGAGCTCGGCACACTTCGCCGTCCATGGAACCGTGGCGACCACGGTGTTCCGTATGCTGCAGGAGGCGCTGACCAACGTTGCCCGCCACGCCGGCGCCACGTGGGTAGAGATCGCGCTGGAGATCCGGGAGGGGGCGCTCACGCTCCGGGTAGCGGACAACGGCAAGGGCATCAGCCTGGCCGAGCGTACCGATCCGCACTCGCTGGGCCTGGTGGGGTTGCGCGAGCGGGCCATTGCCTGCGCCGGCGATCTCGTCATCGAAGGCCGGCCGGGGGAGGGAACGATCCTGACGGCGCGGATCCCGCTTCCGCTCGCGGCGGTGATTCCATGATCCGCCTTTTCATCGCGGACGACCACCCCGTCGTGCGCGCGGGGCTGCGCGGCATTGTCGAGGGAGAACCCGACTTCGAAGTCGTCGGCGAGGCGCATGATGGGGGCGACATGCTGGCCCGGATCGGGCGGACCCCGGCCGAGGTCCTGCTGCTCGACGTCTCGATGCCGGGACCGGGTTTTCTCGAGGTGTTGCGGGGCCTGAAACAGGATCACCCGCGGGTGGCGGTCCTGGTGCTGAGCGTGCATCCCGAGGACCAGTATGCGGTCCGGGCCCTCCGGGCCGGCGCCGCGGGCTATCTCACGAAGGACCACTCACCGGAGGAGCTGGTTGCGGCCATCCGCAAGGTCTACCGCGGGGGGAAGTACGTGAGCGCGTCGCTCGCGGAGCGGCTCGCCGTCGGGCTGGAGATCGGGGCCGATGACTCGCCTCACGAACACCTGTCGAACCGCGAGTACGACGTGCTGTGCCTCCTCGGCTCCGGCCGGACGGTGAAGGAGATCGCGAGCCGACTGGCGCTGAGTCCCAAGACGGTCAGCACGTATCGGGCGCGGGTGCTCGAGAAGATGAAGCTGGCCACCAACGCCGATCTGGTACGTTACGCGGCGCAGCATGGACTCATCAAATAGGATGATGTCGGACGGCGCCCGACGCCGTCTTCGGGCAAGGGCTTACGAAGTGGCGCTGGCACCGGTGCTCGCTTCTCGGCTGTGGGGCCGGGCCGCTGCGCACACGGAGACACCCTCACTTACCCGATCGCTGGTCTGTCGGATACCAGGACGGCCAGCACGCGCGAGCCGCCATGGGCTGCTCGCGCTTCCCGCTCTGACTACGGCGTCACGGTCACAGTCCCGGTGAAACCGGGGTACGCAGCCGGGGGATGGATGGTGCAGTGGTAGCTGTAGGTCCCCGGCTGGGTGAAGGTGAACTGGAAGGTCCCGCCGGGCGAGCCACCTCCGCCGCCGTAGCCGCCGCCACCCATACCGCCACCCATTCCGTCACCCATTCCGTCGCCCATACCCGAGCCGCCGGCACTCACGGGTGCGTTCAACGTGCCACTGCCCCAGAGGCCCATGTCGGTCGTGACCGTATGGGGGGACGGGCCATAGTTCGTCCACCGCACGGTGGTGCCCACCCGAACCGTGATGGTCATGGGCGCGAACATGAAATCCTGGATCCTGACGTCCACGACCGAGGCGTTCGGAGTCATTCCGCCCCCACCGCCACTGGGTTCGCTCGTCATTCCGCCCCCACCGGTGTTGGGTACGATCCCGCCTCCTGGAGCCGTGGGGGAACCGCTGCACGACACAATGAGGGCGATGAGGACGCCGGCCCTCAGTGCGATGAGTGATCGCATGGTGAATCTCCCAGCCTGGTGGGGAAGACAGCCGGACGGCCGCCTCCCGGGTTCTAGGACGACGGCCGGCGGCACTCAGCCACATGCGCGGGGGGTACGGCGTCTCGCCCCGCGGACGCACGACCGCGAGCCCCGCCGGCGGTAGGACGCCGACCGACACGCGCTCGCGCACGACCCCGGCATTCCCTCTCCCTGCACACCGACCGCGCGGCCCGGGCCGCGCGCGTATCATGTGACCGTCGCCGGGGCGCACAAGCAGGCAGACACGACGACGATGATCACGGTGGCCGAAGAGTCGGCGCCGTCTTCCCAACATTGAGACCAGGAAGCACCCATGCGGATTCAAGCACTTCTTGCGGCGGGCCTGATGATCGCTTTCGCGGCCTGCTCGGGCGACAACGGCTCGAGCCTGACCAGCCCCGGCTCGGGCGGCGGCAATGGCGGCGGCTACGGCAACGGTGGCGGCGGCACCGGTGGGACCGGCGGCAACACCGGCGGCACGCCGGCCAGCGGGGACGTCGCCGTGATCGTGGGCAACAACTTCATGAAGAGCGGGCATAACGGCTCGGTCAACCCGGCGGTGGACACGGTGGCTATCGGCGGGAGCGTCACCTGGACCTGGACCAACACGGGCAACGTGCCGCACGGCATCCAGTCGCTCGGGAGCCCCCTGTTTCGCAACGGGACCGTGCTCACCGGGAACGGCAGCACCTACCGGGTGACGTTCAACACGGCCGGTACCTATCAGTACGACTGCGTGGTCCACGGGGCCATGATGTCGGGCACGATCGTGGTGCAGTAGCCATGACCAAGAGTTGGCTGGCGCCCATGACACTGGCTCTGCTTTACACCGGGAGCGGCTGGCGCACGACGGCGTCGGCCCAGGACACCGAGAACAACAAGCTGGTGTTCGCCGTCGTGCTGCGTCAGATCTTCAATCAGGGCGACCTCGCCCTGGCGGACGACTTCATCGCCAGGGACGTAACCAACAACGGCGCGCCGCTCGGCCGTGATGGCTTCAAGGCGCTGGTCAAGGAGCTCCGTACCACCGTGCCGGACCTTTCGCTTACGGTGGACGATGTCGCGACCCAGGGCGACCGCGTCATCGGGTACGTGACCCAAGAGGGCGGTGGCGCCTCGGAACGGCGTGTCATCGCCCTCACGATCGACGACGGCCTGGTGCGGGAGTACTGGAGCTGGGCCGCCCAACCCGCCGAGCCCAGCCCGTTCGGCCTTCGCGTCGGTGCGGCGGGACAGTCCGCCGCGTCGACGCACTGAGGCGGGCATGGCGCATCATCTCTCGGAACGGCGGCTGATCGCCGGCCTCGCGCTCGTGGCCTGTGCGCTGGCGGCGCCGCTCGCCGCGCAGTCCGTCTGCCGCCCGCCGGCGAGCTCGAACGAGGCCAAGACGCTGGCGATCTTCTCGGTGCCGCTCGCCTTCGGGCCGGCGACCGCACCCGAGATCCTGCCGGGACTGCGTGTGGGACTCGAAGGGGCCTACCTCCCCAAGGTGGACCGGGCTACGGCGACGCCGACCATCTGCCGGCCCGGGAAAGGCCCGGAGAACACGGATCTGCTCTTCGCCGTCCCGCGCCCCCGGATCAGCCTGCCGCTGCCGTTCGGACTGGCGCTGCAGGCGTCGTGGATCCCGCCCGTGCGGCTCGCGGGAGTGAAGGCCAACCTGTTCGGCTTTTCGCTCGCCAGGAGCTTCGGGCGACTGGACGGGCTCGTGGCCGCGATCCGCGCCCACGGGACGTTCGGATCGATCCGCGGACCGATCACCTGCGACGACGCGGAGCTGGGGGATCCGACCAGCGAGTGCTTCCAGGGGACGCGCTCGGACGACAGGTACTCGCCCAACATCTTCGGCGCCGATGTCAGTCTGGGATGGACGATGGCCGGCGGCAGACTCCGCCCGTACGTCGGCGGGGGCTATAACCGGCTGGAGCCGCGCTTCCAGGTGAACTTCACCAACCAGTTCGGCGCGGTGGACAGCACCCGGGTCGAAGTGAATCTCAACCGCGGCGTCGTCTTCGGCGGAGCGACCTGGCAGCTGACGGACCGGCTTGGCGTCGCGGCCGAGGTCTACGCCGTGCCGGCGGACGCGGTGACGGCGCGGCTCGTCCTCCGCACGGCGATCGGCCCCAATTGAACTGGACCGCTGCCTCGGACGAGGCTAGGAGCCGGCTGATGAACCTGCGTTTCCTGTTGACGGCCTTCGCCATGCTCGGTGCGGGCGAGCTGCACGCACAGATGCCCCGGCCCATTCCCGACGGGGCCGTACGCGAGGGCAGCTTGAGTTTCGACGGTCGCGCCACGACCGGCGTGTTCACGGGAACCACGACCGCCGTGCGGGGCGAAATGACCGGCGGGGGAAGCCTGTCCGAGGTGCGGGGCTGGGTGGAAGCACCGGTCTCGACCCTGGTGACCGGCAATGACCGCCGCGACAAGGACCTGAACAAGTCGATGGCCTCCGACCGCTACCCCACGATCCGGTTCGACTTGACCGGCGTGACGCCCGGGGCCATCCGGGGTGACACCGCGGACGTGGTGCTGGAAGGGCGGCTCTCGATCCGCGGCGTCACCCGCGACGCCGCCATACCCGCGACCGTGGTCATGCAGGCGGACGGCATCCGGGTGCGCGGGGAGACCCCGCTCAGCCTCAAGGACTACGGGGTCGAGGGACTGTCGAAGCTGATGGGCATGCTCAAGATGTACGACAAGATCGTGGTGCACCTCGACCTCAGGTTCGCGGCGGGGGCCGCGGCGCCCGACTCGGCCCTGAGCCGACCGGCGAGCTGACCGCGGCGCCGCGCCCGCGCCCCCCGCCCCGCCCACTCCGGGCGGGGCGTTCAGCGAGGCGATCGGAGAGGTCGCGCGCTAGGGGTGTGGCGCTGTCCGGGGGTCGTCGGCCGGGTGCACGTACGTCATGGCGAACGGGCCCATCGCCGTGACCGCTACGACCGTCGCGCCTCGCGCGACCGCATAGTGGTGAGCCAGGGCGGGAACCTTCCCCGTGGCCCCGACCTTCATGGCATTGGTCTTGGCCACGTCCAGCGCGTCCCCCATCCCAACCAGAAAAGTTCCCTTCTTCACTTCCACGGTTTCGTCGGTGGGATGGAAGTGGGGTGGAACCCGGTATCCGTCCGGGAAGGAGAGCTCCACCGTGAACGGGCCCGTCTTGCCGGGGTCGCCGCTGACCACGGCCATCTGCGCTCCCTTGGGGAACGCGGCAGGCGCAGGTCCCCAGGAGAGCGTGCCGGCTTTGCTGTTCGAGGCGGATTGTCCGTGCAGGGCGACCGCCCACACGAGCAGACAGGCCGAGAGTGACAGTGTGCGCATGAAGAACTCCAATGAAGGGTCCGGTAGAACCGCCACGAGCTCGAGGAACTCGCATTCGCGACGGCAGAAGAGTACATGCTCGCGGCGAGGGGCGCCAAGTACTCGGTTCGTTCCGGCGGATCGGAGTCGTTCACCAGGGGGGCGCGGCAATGAGAGCGGGCGCCCCCCGGCGGGAGGGCGCCCGCGCACGGCCTTGCGGCCGATGGCTCACTGCACCGCCACCCGGTCGGTTGCGACGGCCGCGTGGTCGATCACCAGCGTGACCCGCCGGTTCTCGACGCCGGCGTCCCCCGGCCCCTTGGCGCCGGGTACCACCTGCCGGTTGCGGACCTCGCCATAGCTCACCGCCTTGAGCTCATCCGCCGGGAGTCCCCCGGTGCCGGCCAGATAGTCGCGCACCGCGTTCGCCCGCCGCTGACCCAGCCGGAGATTGTAGGCCGGGCTCCCGGCAGGATCGGCGAACCCCTCCACGGTGACCAGCGCCCCCGGGTAGTACTCCTGCACCACGCTCGCGAAGCGGTCGAGGACCGGCCGATCCGATTCGCGCAGCTCGCTGCTGTCGAACCCGAAGTGCACGGGCACGTCGAACTTGAGCATCCCCTTCACCTTCTCGATGCTGACCTGGTACTCCTTGCGGAACGCCTGCAGCTCCTGCTCCAGGGCGTCGAGCCGGCGCTGGTGGTCGGCGACCGCCTGGTTGGTCGAATCCACGCGCCCGGCGACCTGGCGGTCGCCGGTCTGCATCTCTTCCCGAAGCTTGGCCACTTCGTTGTTGAAGTCCGCTTTCTTCACGTAGCCGGCGCAGCCCGCCAGGCTCACGGTCAGGCCCACGATACCAGCGACCGCCGCCGCGCGCGCCGCATGACGCATCGACATTACTCCTCCTTTGGGTGGGCTCGGCACACCGCCAGGCACGACAGGCCACGCTCCGACCGGCCGTCGTGCTGCGGCTGCGAGAAGCCAACGTCTGCCGGATGAACCCGACCCGGCGGTGACCTGGCTCACCAGAGCCGTGCCGGCCCAACGAAGACTATTTCATCCTGACTTCAGGCAGCCTTCAGGAAACACCCTCCATGATCGCTTGCGCGGAAGCGTGCCCACCGGAGGACATATGATTCGACACCACCACTCGCTGTTGCGGGAAGCCGCGGATGTCGGCCTGCTGGGTGCCGGCACCGTCGCGGGTTGGTTTTTCGTCGTCGACTGGCTCGCCGGTCGCCCCCTGTACACGCCCAGCGCTCTCGGTCAAATCCTGTTGTTCGGGCGTCGCATGCCCGAGTTCGGCACGCTCGACTGGCAGGGGGTCGCGGCGTACACGTTCTTCCACGTCTTCGCATTCGCGGCATTG
>DATGDE010000422.1:0-10554 GCA_035311125.1 Gemmatimonadales bacterium | reverse complement strand
CGCCCGCACCACCGCTCCCGCCCCCAGGAACAGGAGACTCTTGAACAATGCGTGGTTCAGCGTGTGCAACAGCGCCCCGGTCAGCCCCAGCACCGCGATCACCGGCTCGTGATAGGTGATCCCCAGTGCTCCCACCCCCATCCCCAGCAGGATGATCCCGATGTTCTCCACGCTGCTGTAGGCCAGCACGCGCTTGAGGTCGTGCTGGGCCAGCGCCCAGAGCACGCCCAGCACGCCCGACGCGAGCCCGAGGCCGAGCAGGGTCCAGCCCCACCAGGCCGGCACCACGCCCAGCAGGCTCATCACCCGCAGCAGCCCGTAGATCCCCATCTTGAGCATCACCCCGGAGAGCACCGCCGACACGTGCGACGGGGCCGCGGTGTGCGCGTCCGGCAGCCAGAAGTGCGCCGGCACCACGCCCGCCTTGATCCCGAACCCCACCAGCGCCAGCAGCAGGATCACGGCGCCGGCGGCCGGCAGCCCGGCGCCGGCCGCGGCGAGCGAGCGAAAGGTCAGGTCCCCCCCCGGCGCCCGCCAGGCGAGGAACATCGCGAAGAGCGCCAGCGTGCCGACGTGGGTGAGCACCAGATACACCAGGCCGGCTCTCGCCACCTCGGCCCGCTCGCCTTCGTGCACGATGAGCAGATAGGCGCTCACCGCCATGACCTCCCAGGCCAGCAGGAAGAGCACGGCCGCCTGTGCCACGACAACGACCATCATGCTGGAGAGCAGCACGGCGAGACCCAGATGGGCGGGCAGGACCGGGCGATGGGCCCGTTCGGCGGCGAGGTAGGTCACGCCGTACACCGTGGCCGCGGCGCCGACGGAGGCCACCAGCAGCAGGAACCACGCCGACAGCGCGTCGAGCGCGACGACCCACGGGCCGCCCGGGAGCGACGGCTCCCAGGCGTGCGCGGCCAGCGGACGGCCCGACAGGACGAAAGCCGCCGCCGCGGCGGCGAGCGCGCATCCCGCCACGACGAGGGCCCGGAACAGCGAGTCCGCCACACCCGGTTGCCGGCGGAAGAGGAGCGCGGCTGCCCCGCCGCCGAGGATCAGCCCGATCCCCCAGGCCACAAGGCTCATCCCGCGCTCGCCTCGTGACTGCTCCCCTCCAGCTCCCGGACCCGCCCCAGGATCCGCTCCGTGGACGCGCGCTCGGCCAGCAGGGCGCGGAGACCCGCGTCCCGAAGAACGTGGCCCAGCTGCGCCAGCACCCGCAGGTGAACCGGCACGCTGGGCGCCACCACCACGAACAGCGCGTGCACCGGTTGCCCGTCGATCGCGCCGAAGTCCACCGGATGCTCGAGCAGGAACAGGCTTACGAAGGGCCGCTTGACGTGAAGGAGGATCGGATTGCGCACGTGCGGGATCGCGATGCCGTCGCCGATGCCGGTGGAGCCCATGGCCTCCCGGGCCTCCAGCACCGTGAGCAGGAAGTCACGGTCCACTTCGGGCGGGAGCGGCAGGCCGGCCACGACGCCCGCCAACACCCCGCCCTTCGCTCCCGCCGCGGCCGGGATGTCCCGGTGGACGCCGCCGCGCTCGAGCAGCTCCGACAGGGGCGGCACGTGCTCCGGCTTGCGCCGCGCGTCGTCCAAG
This sequence comes from Gemmatimonadales bacterium, assembly GCA_035311125.1. GTDB lineage: Bacteria > Gemmatimonadota > Gemmatimonadetes > Gemmatimonadales > GWC2-71-9 > DASTHG01. The sequence continues at coordinate 8,952 of DATGDE010000422.1, read as the reverse complement.
AGCCGGCGCGACACCGGCACCCCGTGCTCGATCGCCCACTCCCAGATTTCGATCGCGTTGAGATGGAGCCGTTCGTTGGCCCGGTGCACCGGCAGGTCGCGCTCCGCGATCCACCGACGGACGGTCTGATCGTCGACGCCGAAGTAGGCGGCGGCTTGGCGAACGGTGAGCTGCATGGCGCGGGGTCTCTGGTATTGAACTGGCGTTCAACCTAAAGGGTGCCGTCCCGCGCCGTCAATTTCGCCCCGCCGACCGCTGCCGCTGCAACATCACATCTACGAGCCGCTCGCCGAGGTCCGCCGTACGGCCGGCCGGCCGGCCCCGATCGTGCCGGTCGCCCGGCCGTTCAAATACGCGTAGATCGCCTGGATCTTGTCCATCTCGAGGCCGAGCGCGCACCACGACGGCATTCCCTTGTCGGGTCTGCCGCCGCAGACCGTCGCGGTGAACAGCTCCTTGGTGGCGCGCTCTCCGGTCCGGAAGCGCCCGGTGTCGGAGAGCGACACGACCAGCGCCGGGGCGAAGGTCGTCCCGATGCCGTAGTCGCCGTGACAGCGGGCGCAGTTGAGCTCGAACTGCTTGAAGCCGTCGTATGCCGCCGGGGAAACGGTGTCGCGGGGCTGGCTGTGATACTCGTTGAAGTAGGCGGGGTCCGTGCCGGTGGCAACGGCGGCTCGCTTGTCAGGCGCGCCTTGCGCTTGCGCGGCCACGGCTGGGCCGAGAACGAGCGCCAGGGCGAGCGCGGCGGCCGTGCAGACTCCAGGGTGCGGTGGGGTGATCATGGCTCACCTCCGCCGGCCCCCGGCGATCGCATTCGCCATCGCCGGCGTGCCGGCGCGTCGTGGGGAATCGGGTTGTGGACGCGAATCTAGGGCGCCCACCATGAAGACGACCATTCGACTTCCATGAAGGCGCCTTCCGGGTATCGGAGCGGAACAGTCTCCCCAAGCGGCGCCCCCCTCTTGATTCGACCCGGCCAGAACACCGATGTTCTCTAAGAGCCGCATGCGCTTGCTCCGTCCCCGAGGTTCTCATGAACAGGTCACGTATTCTTGCCGCGCTGGCGGCGGCTACGCTCGCCGGCGTCGTATCGGCCGCCGGCCAGCAGGTGTCCACACCCGGCAACCGGAACCATCGGCTGATCACCACGGAAGAGATCGAGCAGGCGCAGGAGACCAACGCCTTCCAGGTCGTGGAGAAGCTGCGGCCGGAGTTCCTGGTCAGCATGACCCGGCGGCACACGCTCGATCGCGGTGCAGGGCAGCAGCCGGATCTGGGGTACAGCCAGCCGGACCCCCAGCCCACCGCGGCCGTCTTCGTGGATGGCACCGAAATGGGCGGCCTCGACGAACTCCGCCAGATCCAGGCGAACACGGTGGACGAGATCCGATACCTCAGCGGCTCCGAGGCCCAGACCAAGTACGGCCCGCGGTTCCCCGCCGGGGTGATCGAAGTGAAGCTGAAGAACTACTGAGGCGGGTGCCCGTTGTGTTCATCCGGCCTTCACCTGAACGCGAGTGAATCATTATGTCGCCCCCCAAGCCCGTTGATGCCCCGGCCGACCAGCCCGTCATACTCGAACTCCCGACCGGCGATCGCTACCACATACACCCGAGGCCGGCCGAGTTCGAGGGCTATCTCGCGCCGGAACGTGTCCCGCATCTGCGGCCCGGCGTCGCGCCGATCAAGGTGCGGGTCACGCACGGGCCCGCCGGTTACCTGGTGACCCTGGCTCCCGATGAACTCGAGGCGCTGCTGCGGCGCGCTCAGCTCGAAGCCGACGTGCTGGCGCAGCGCCCACCCCGCCCGGCGGCCGAGCCGGACCCCGCACGCGGCCAGGGCCAGCGTGATGCCGAGGCCCACCGCCTCGGCCCAAACGCGGACCGCGCGCCCGATCCCGGCCATCGAGGGCCTAGGCCTCTCCGGCGCAAGCCCTGACACACATCATCTCATGCCAGGACGCCGCGGTTTGCCGCGGCGTCTTGGCATTCAGCCTGACGTCCGATGCGTCACTGCCGGGACTCGGCCCGGAGAAGTGATGCTTCGGAGCTAGTCCGAACGATCAATACCGGTCATGCCGTCTTCCTCATAGCCTTCTCGAGTGCATCCGGGGCTGCTCGCTGGTCCCACAACCGGAGGAGACGATGGCTCGAACCGCTGGGTTCTGGAGTGTCGGCGCGCTGTTCCTCGCCCTTGGCCTGGCGCCCCCGGCCACCGCTCAACAGAGGGTGGCGGCAAACGTTCCCGCCGCGGCGCCAGGCGCGTCGTTCGCGCCCACCCTGAGCGCCGTGCGCTTCGGGATCACGGATGCGGCCGACCAGCCGACCACGCTCAACTCCACGGCAGCCCGGGCCATGGGCCGGCGCGAGGGCCGTGTTCTGGCGCTCGTGGGCGGGGCCGCGGTGATCGCCGGCGTGCTGATCGGGGACACGGGCGGCACTGTCATCGCAATCAGCGGCGCAGCCATCGGACTCTACGGTCTCTACATCTGGCAGCGCTGACGAGTGCCCGGTGGGAAGGTGACGCCCATCGAACACATAAGAACTTCAACAAACGGCCCGCCGACGAACAACGGACGTACTGGACTTGGCGCCATGCCCAGGCTCACGGCGGCCCCCACGGCAAGTAGCAGTCAAGCCGCTCGCCGCCAGGCATGACGACGCGGCCCCCGACCGGGAGGACACCATGGTGGCACCGATCACGAGGCAGCGCGAGCCGCAGACGAGGTCGAGCACGGACGGATGGGTGTTGCTCGTATGCGAGCTGCTGACGGTCGCGGCCCTGGTAGCGAGCCTCGTGTCGATGGTCCCCCCGGGAGAGCGTGTCGGCGTCCGAGATCGTCCCGAGAGCGTGACTGGCTCGGGACCCACGTCGCCTCGCTTCTGAAGGACATTTCACCAGCCGTTCACGCTCGCGTACTGGGCCGCCGCTCATACTGGCGGCAATCAAGAGGGACCTTGCACGCGCGTGGCGGTCCCCGCGTGGTAACCGCTTCTGCGCTTTCCTGTGGAGGTGAACCATGTTGGCTCGATCCATCCTGCTAGGCATCCTTCCCGCTCTCCTTGCCGTGCTGCCCGCGGGCGGAGCCGCGCAGACCCAGCCCAGCGAGAAGCTGAGGGAGCGCGCCAAGCGTGCCGGCGAAATCGTTGCCGAGCTGGTGAAGGAGGCGGACCACGCTCCGCCCCAGTCACTGCTGAACAAGGCGACCTGCGTGGCCGCGGTGCCCGAGGTGGTGCAGGTGGGACTGGGCATCGGCGGGAAGGTCGGCTTCGGGCTGGCCAGTTGCCGCACCCCTGCCGGCTGGAGCCTCCCGACATTCATGGGCCTCAAAGGCGGCACGTTCGGGCTCCAGATCGGCGGGCAGTCGGCGGATGTCGTGCTGGTCTTCCTCAACCGGAACGCCCCCCGCCTCATCGCCTCATCTTCATTCGATCTCGGCGGCCAGGCCTCCGTCGCCGCCGGACCCGTGGGGCGTAACCTCTCGGCGGAGACCGACTACAAGCTCAGCGCCGAGATCTACTCCTACTCGAAGACCAAGGGCCTGTTCGCCGGAATCAACCTTGCGGGTACCAAATGGGAGATCGACGCGAAAGCGAACAAGGCGGTGTACGGCGAGCGTCAGGGAAGCGACGTGAAACGCCTGCTGGGCCGCAGCGGCACCGGAGGGCCCGAGCTGGTCCAGCCGTTCCTGCGGAGCCTGCAGGAGAACATCTCTCCCTGAGGTCGCCAGGCTCAGCCGAAGTGCAGGCGCAGTCCCAGCGTTATCAGCACCGACGGCACCGACAGGTAAATGCTGAGCACGGCCACGGTCAGCGTCTTCTTGCGATCCAGCGTCCCGACCAGCAGATACCATTGATTCTGCAGCAAGAGAGTGGCCGCGAGCGCCTGGCCGAGGGACCAGGTTTGAAACAGTCCGGCCATCGGCTCCGGCACATTGCCCACGGCGGCTCTGAGGGCACCGAGGGCTTCTCTCAGCTTCTGACTCACCGCGGGCGCGAGCGCAGCGCGCTTGGCCTCGATGCGGCGCAAGTGCAGGATGTTGAGGGGGTTCAGCACCGAGATCCTGTCGGCCTCCTCGGACAGACCATTGATCTCCTGTGCCAGTTGCTCCGCCTGCGCTACCAGCCCGGACACTGGCACGTGGCCCTCGTGATGGGGCACCGCCGGCTGGACAGGAGTGCTATCCGACATCGCGTAGCTCCGTGCGGCCCGAGTCGCACCGCGCTTAGGTCGAGTAGGTCGAGGCCGACAGGGGGGCACGGCAGGGTGCGTCAGCCCCGCTGGCGCCCCGCAAGCAGCCTCACCCGGCTTTCAGCCTCTTTTCACGGCAACTGACATAAGGTTGTGTCATGCGGCATCATGGTCTGCTGCCTCTCCTGCTCTTCGCGCTCGCCGGTCCCGCCGCCGCGCAGGCCCCGGTGCCAAGGATCCCGTATCGCGTGATGGAGCAGTGGACAGTCAGGAATCCCACGGGGACGTGCGGCTACGGGAGACTGATCGTCATCAACCCCTCCCACCGCCGCGCAGCGGATCTGCGGGCGCTGGGCCGGCAACTGAATGACGAGGCCGCTGGCGAGCGCGTGAGTCTCGTCGTGGTATATGACAATGAGAGAGCGGCGCGTATGTGGCGCACCTGGGGCACCGAGCCCCGCGAAGGAAGGTTTCATGACCGGCACTTGCTCGGCCACTACTTGCGGAACGCCAGCACGGGAGAGAGCAGCTTCCAGCTCTATCCTAATGGCTTCGGTGGTGCCTCGGAAACCGTGCGCTACTAGGAGCCGGGATGATGGAAACCCGACGGAGCCACCGAGCGGCCGGCCAGGATTAGTCCTTCCGAGCTAGGCCGTACGATCAATTTCGGCCCCTCGGAATTCCCGATAGTGTTGTTGCCGGATCAGGCGGATTGACTTTGCGGTGCGTGGCAGTCGTTCTCGATTGGAGGAACCGGTTATGTTCGTCGCCTTGGCGGTCATTCTGCTGGTTGCATGGGCCCTTGGGTTTGCGGTCTTCCATGTATCCGGAGGACTGATTCACCTCCTGATCATCCTTGCGGTGATCTCCGTGATCGTGCACTTCGCTCGCGGACGGAGCGCTGTGTAGGCCGGTGCGCGTGAGGGCCACCCGCGCTACGTGACGGCTTCGATTCTAGCAGGTCTTACCGCTATTCCGAGGAGGAGTGTCGTGAAACCCAGTATCCGGAACCAGGTGAAGGGCAAGTTTCATGAGGTGAAAGGCCAGCTCGAGGAGAAGGCCGGGAAACTCGGCAAGGATCGTGAGCTGGAGGCCAAAGGCAAGATCGAAACGGCAGCCGGCAAGGTTCAACAGAAGCTCGGCCAGGTCGAAAAGCTGGTGGGGAAGTAACCGTCGCGGTGGCTCGGCGCTACTGAGGCCGGCCAGCGCGTCCTTGAGGGGAGCGCGGCGCAGGCCGTTCGCGGCCGCCGCTCCGCAGCGCGGCACGCAGACGGGCGAGGTCCTCGATCACGCGGATCCCCCCGCCCTCGAGTTCGCCCGCGAGGCGATGCGCCCGGACGCCGCCGACTAGCAGCGGCACATGAGCGGGGAGCGTCGCCCGCAATCGGCGCAGCTGGTCCATGAGGCTGCCGCGCCGGGCGGGGTGGCTCACGCTGACGCAGACCGCCTGGGCCCCGCTGCCGACCGCCGCACCCGCGATCTCGTCAGCAGACAAGTCGGGGCCGAGGTAGGTCACTCGCCATCCCTCGACGGCGGCGGCGGCGGCGACCAGCAACGCCTCCAGCTCGCGGCGCTCTCCCGCCGGTGTCGCCACGAGCAGATGCGACGCCTCGTTCGGAACGCCGAGAGAGAGCATGGCGCCGTCGAGCAAGCGTCGCAAAGTCAACGTGGCCAGCCGCTCCTGAGCGGTGGTCAGCTGGCCGGCGTGCCGTTGCTCCTCGATCCGCCGGAGCAGCGGCTCCGCCAGCGCATCGAGAAAGACCCCCACTCCCGACACCGCGACGCTCCGTCGAAGCAGGCTCTCCAGCGCCAGGCCGTCCAGCGCGCGGGTGAACTCGAGCGCACGCTGGATGTCGTCTTCGGCGGGCGCCGGGCCCACCACCGCCTGCCGGGTCCCGTTGCGCCCACGGGCGGTCTCATCCTCCCGCACCAGCTCGGCCAACTCCTCGCTGCCAAGGCTCGCGACCTGGCCGATACCACGACCTGCGAGTGTCGCCAGGCGCAGCAGCCGAAGCCTTTCGAGGTCGACGTCCGAGTAGAGGCGCTGGCCGCCGGCGGCGCGAGCAGGCGCGACCGCCCCGTACCGCCGCTCCCAAACCCGCAGCACGTCGAGCGACAGGCCCGTCCGCTCCGCCGCCACGCCGATTGGATGTCGATGGACGCCCGATTCGGGGTCAGGACTCATAGCACGAATATGCAGCTTGTCCAGTCTTTGTCAATGTACCAACATGGATAAATCATTGACATATGAGACAAGGACGGGTACTCTGCCTAGGCAGTAGCTGGACACCGTTTCCGCGAAAGACCCCGGCCCTTAAGCCGGCCACTCATACAATGCAACTCGAGGGAAACCATGCACTCGATCACCAAGCTCACCTTGACGGCCCTGTGCCTCGCGGCCATTCCGGTCGTCGCCGCCGCCCAGGACTCAACCCGGCGGGAAGCGCCGGTCCGGGACACGCTGACGACCGGGGCCGTGACCATGCCGAGCGACACGACGGCGACCGCGGGCGCCAGGAGCGTCCTCGCGACCGCGACCGCCGAGGGCTCCTTCAACACCTTCGTGGCCGCGATCCAGACCGCGGGCCTCACGGAGACTCTCGAGGGGAAGGGCCCGTTTACCGTCTTCGCGCCGACCGACGCGGCGTTCGCCAAGCTGCCGAAGGGCAAGCTGGACGCACTGCTCAAGGACCCGGCGAAGCTGAAGGCGATCCTGACCTATCACGTGCTGCCCGGCAACTTCACCTCGGCCCAGCTCGTGAAGCTTTCCTCGGCCAAGACGCTCAACGGCAAGACGCTGAAGATCGTCTCCAAGGATGGCAAGGTGACGGTGGACAACGCGCAGGTGAACCTGACCGACATGCCCGCGACGAATGGCGGCGTGTACGCGATCGATACCGTTCTGATGCCGAACTAGTTCCAGGGCGTGTGGAGTTGGGGGCTCGCTTGGATCCGCCCCCCGCTCCCACCCCGTGCGCATCCGGCCGACATTGAATGTCCCCCCAGGAGGCGGTATGCAATCAGCCCCATTCCACCCGCGCGGTACCTTGCTGAGCGACAGCGTCACCTTCACCGACCGTGACGGCGAAGGGTGGCTGGTGTACTTGGCGGGGCTGCCCCTGCCCCCCAGCCGGGGGTTGTGGCACCGGACGCGCCTGCCCGGCCGAATGCTCCGCTTCGACTCCGCCGCCGAGTCCCGCGGAACCCGGACGCGCCCCGCCGGCGCCCCCTATCTGCAGGACGAGCGGCTTCAGGAGCTGCTGGATCACGCTCAGCCGATGGCGGGTTAGCTGGGGGTTGGGAAAGCGGCGAGCCAGCTGGGTAAGGTGAGATGCCCGAGGCGAGAGTCGAACTCGCACGGGGTTGGCCTCGGCGGATCTTGAGTCGTTCCCGCCCCGTCCGCGGCGCGCACGGATCGCAATAGGCTAGGGAGGGATCGTGGATTGGCTGCGGACCGGTCTGGCCGCAGCGCCCCCTCGCCGAGCCAACGCGTGGTGCGAGGCCGCCCGCCCTACCACCCAGCATCACGCCACTGTATTCACGCCCCTGCGCTTCCCACTCGTCCCGTTCGAGCACGAGATAGCGCCCGTGGACCTGGCTGGCCCACGCTGGTCGTCATACTTGAGCCATACTCGCCGACAAACGGGGCGCCGCAGCACAGGCGGCGGGATCGCCTAACTCGTTGTGGAGATCGGAGTGCCCGAGGCAAGAGTCGAACTCGCACGGGGTTGCCCCGGTGGATGTTGAGGCCAGCCTCCTCCTCTGAACACAGGCCACCATCACGGCCCTGCCCTGACAGCATCATCCGCCGTGCTTTGCGGTGTTCGTCTATCGTCGCGGCATAGCATCCGGCAGAGCAATCCCCCAGTCGTGTTGCGGCCTTGAGCGGCAACACCGTCCTTGCCCTACCACCCCCGCGCGGCATCTTATTGCGACGACGGGCGACCCTCGGTCCAGCACCTCCAGGTCCCCTCGCTGGCATGACAAGGAAGCCACCGCAAGTATGAGCGACGAGGAGCACCACCCGGTCGAAGCGTAGCATCCCCATCTAAAGGAGGTTCTGCATGGGTTCCACCCTTCGACGTGTGAGCTATGTCTTCCTCTGCACGGGACCTCTTCTGGCTTTCATCATCGTGTCCATTCGCGCGCTCCGCATTCCGGGCATGTATCAGGCGGCGGGAGGAGTACTCTTCGCTGCAATCCTGATCGCTGCTTGGACGGTTGGCGCGCGTTCGGTCATTGGCGGCGCGGAGCCGGAGCAAAGGGTCGCTCTCTCCGGCGGTCTTCTTATAACGCCATTTGCGCTGGGTCTGCTCCTCTGGGTCGGCCTTGGTCCTCCCTGGCTCGCTACCCCGGCAGAGAACGTGATGCGCTATGTCGTTCTCCTTGTCAGTTCGGTCGCCGTAGCGGGTGGATTCATCGTGCTCAAAGAGGCGCTCAGCGAAGCCGGTGAACGCTTGTATTCGACGCTCGGGTTAGCTGCCGCCCTGCTCGCGGGCTGTGCATATCTCATCTGGAATTGTTTTGCCATTGGAGCGAGCATCGGAAGGGTCCGCGATGGGGCAATGCCTTCCGCTATCGTCTCGCTCAACGGCGTGCTCGACATCCTGCTCTACGTGGCGTGTCTTCTGACCTATGTTGCGACGGCTGCCTTCGCGGCAGCCTGTGGACGAAGCGGCTGGCTCGGCCGCAATGCGGCTCGCGCATACGTCGTTGCCAGCGCTATTGCGTTGATGTTCCTCATGGTCAGAGGGATGTCAT
>DATGDE010000421.1:0-2165 GCA_035311125.1 Gemmatimonadales bacterium | reverse complement strand
CAGCATAGCGGGGCGCCCGTCAAGACACCGAACCCCAGGAGGATGGTTGCGCCGCGCGCCGCGAAGTGCTATAACCCTGCGTGGCATAGCCTCTTGCAGGTCTGGAGCGAATCGCGATGCAACACCGAAACAACGACGAGGTGCCGGCGATCTCCCTGCGGGGACTGGTCGCCGCGTTGCGGCGGCAGGCCGTGTGGATTCTGGTCACGACGCTGCTCGGCGCCGGGCTCACGCTGTACGTCGTGCGGCGCCAGCGTCCCGTGTACGAGGCGCGCGCCACGCTGCGCATGCCGGAGCAGCAGTACTCGCCGACCACCGACGTGCTCTCCGCGATGAACGCCCCGTCGACCGTCGAAACCGAGATGGAGATCCTGCGCAGCCGCTCCGTCGCGGAAGGCGCGGTGCAGAAGCTTGGCCTGCAGGTGACCGTCAGCGAACCGCTCGGCGTGCCGCGTGACTCGCTGTTCGGCGTGCTGCGCGTCGCGAGCAACGCGCGCCCCGGAAAGTACGTGGTGCGTCGGGATACGACGGCGTTCTCCGTGACGACGCCCGGCGGCGAGACGGTGGGATCGCCCTACGGGATGCCGCTCGAGATCGGCGGCGTCACGCTCGAGCCGCGACCGCTCGCCGACTCGAGCGCCGGCGCGGCACAGATCACGCTGGCGGTGGCGACGCTGAGCGACGCGGCCGAGGCGGTGCGCGGCGGGCTGAGCGTGACCCGCCCGTCGGACTACGCGGGGATCGTGGCGCTGGCCTGGCGCAGCACCGACCCGGTGCTGGCGATGCAGGTGGTGAACGGCGTAGCCCAGGCCTACATCGACCGTCGCGGCGAAACGCAGCGCGAAACCTACCACGCCGCGGTCGAGTTCCTCAGTACCCAGGTGGACACGATCCACGCGCAGCTCACCCAGGCGGAGCAGGCGCTGGAGCAGTACCAGCGTGCCAAGGGGCTGGTGGATCCGTCGACCCAGGCATCGAACCAGGTGCGGCGCGCCGCCGACTTGCGGGTACAGAATGAAGAGCTCGCCCAACAGAGCACCGTCCTCTGGAACCTGATCGCACGGTCGCGCCAGCCTGCCGAGAGCGCCGGCAATTGGACGGCGTTCGTCGGCTCCCCGGTGCTGGCCCAGAACCAGGCGATCAGCAACATCGTGGGACAGCTCACCACGCTCGAGGTGGAGCGGGCGCGACTGCTGACCCAGCGCACGGCGGCCGAGTCCCAGGTAGCGGGGCTGACCGGCATCATCGCATCGCTGCGCGGCCAGCTCACGACGCTGGCGCGGTCGACGTTACAGGGGATTGAGGATCAGCAGCGCTCCGTCCAGGAAACGTTGGACCGCTCGGACGCGCGACTCGCCGTCGTGCCGGAGGTGCAACTGCAGTACGCCCGGCTCAGCCGCCAGGTGGACCTCGACAACGAACTCTATGGCATGCTGTCGAAACGGCTGAAAGAGTCGGAGGTCTCCGAGGCGTCGGAACTCGCCGGCGTATCGCTGGTCGATTCCGCGGCCGTGCCCACGACCCCGCTCGGCGGCCGGCGCTTCTTCAACCTGCTGTTCGGGGTGGCGCTGTCGTTCCTGTGCGGCGGCCTCGTGGCGCTGGCGCGCGAGAGCGCCGACACGCGGGTGCGCAGCCGCGAGGAGCTGGTGCGGCTCACCGACCTGCCGCTGCTCGCCTCGATCCCGCGTATGCGGCTCACCAACGGGTTCGGTCGCGAGCCGGCGGGGCGCATCGAGGGGCGGCTGGTACTGCGCCACGCCCCCCGCAGTCCCGCCGCCGAGGCGTACCGCGCGCTGCGCACCAACGTGGCGTTCGCGGGCAACGGCAGCCGCCAGCCGCTCAAGACCATCGTGGTGACGAGCGCCGAGCCGATGGACGGCAAGACCACGACGGCCGTGAATCTCTCGGTGACGCTGGCCGAACAGGGACACCGGGTGGTGCTGATCGAGGGCGACCAGCGGCGGCCGGTGCTGCACAAGGTGCTGCACACCGAGCGCGCGCCCGGCCTCTCGGACCTGCTGGTCGGGGCGGCGCCGCTCGAGCGCACCCTGCACCCCGTCACCCTGCCCGACTTCGCGACCGGGACGTTCCACTTCATCCCGGCGGGCCACGCCCCCCCGAACCCGGCGGAGCTGCTGGGCTCTCCGGCGATGCAGGAGCTGCTG
>DATGDE010000420.1:0-3995 GCA_035311125.1 Gemmatimonadales bacterium | reverse complement strand
GGCGGCGCGTCGTCGCTCGAAACGCTGGCGGAGGCGGCGCTCGAGCGCGGTATGACGACGCTCGCCCTCACCGACACGAACGGCGTGTACGGCGCCATGGACTTCCGCCGGGTGGCCCGCACGTATGGGCTTCGGCCCGTGTACGGCACGTCACTCGAGACGGACACGGAGCGGGCGGTACTGTTGCCGCTGGATGCGACGGGGTGGGCGACGATGTGTCGGGCGGTGACGGCGCGGCACTGCCAAGAAAACTTCGCCGTCAGCCGTCAGCTGTCAGCAGACCGTGCCGGGGTCGCAATCCTGACGAGCGATATCGACCTGCTCGATCGTGTCGCACGGGAGTCGGGGCCCGAGAACCTCTATGTGGAGCTGGTTCCGGGCCGCGGGCGCGAGCGAGCGCTCGCGTTCGCGCGGGCGCACGGGCTGCCGCCGGTCGTGACCAACGCGGTGCGCTTTGCCCAGCCACACGATCACGCGCGCCACCGGCTGCTGGCCGCCATCATGGCGAACGCGACGCTGTCGAGCCTCGCTGCCGCTGCGGTGGCGCCCCGCGATGCCTGGCTCAAGCCGGAGCCGGAGATGGCGCGGCTCTTCCCGGATTGTCCGGCCGCGCTCGACAACGCGGCGGCATTGGCCGAGCGGTGCCGCGGGGAGCCGCCGGAGGGCCGGGTGATCCTGCCCGCGAGCCATGGCCCGGAGGCGCTGGCCAAACTGCGGGTGCTGACGGAGGTGGGGGCAAAGCGTCGCTATGGTGGCGCGACGCTGTCACTAGTCGTCCGAGAGCGAATCGAGCGCGAGCTGGCGATCATCGCGCTGAAGGGGTTCGCCAACTACTTCCTCGTCGTTGCCGACATCGTCGATCACGCGCCCACCCACTGCGGTCGCGGCAGCGTGGCCAACTCGATCGTGAGCTACTGCCTGGGGCTCACGCACGTGGACCCGCTCGAGCAGGGGCTCGTGTTCGAGCGGTTCCTGAATCCCGGGCGCAAGGATCCGCCCGACGCCGACCTCGATTTTCCCTGGGACGAGCGTGACCGGTCGCTGGAGTACGTGTTCCGGAAGTACGACGGCGGCCGTTCGGCGATGGTGGCGAACCACGTCACGTTCCAGCGCCGGGCGGCGCTGCGCGAGGTGGCGAAAGTGTACGGGCGGCCCGCCACCGAGATCACGGCGATCACCAAGCGCCTCCCCTGGATGGACGGCGGCCCGCTTCCCGAAACGCTCGTCACGCATCCCAATTTCCGCTCGCTCGCGCTGGGCGGGGCGTGGCCCGAGATCGCGCGAGCGGCCGAAGCCATCGTCGGGCTGCCGCGCAACCTGTCGTTGCACCCGGGCGGCGTCGTGATCGTGCCTGACGCTCTCACCAACTACGTCCCGGTCGAATACGCCGCGAAGGAGATCGATACGGGACAGGGGGTGCTGGCCGTCCCCACGATCCAGTTCGAGAAGGACGGCACCGAAGACGCCGGGCTCGTGAAGATCGACCTGCTCGGCAACCGCTCGCTCGCCGTGATCCGCGACGCGATCGCGGCGGTGCGCGAGCACGAGGGCGTGGCGATCGACTACACGACGAGCGCCCCTGTGGCCGATGCAGCGACGCAGCGGGTGTTCCGCACGGGGGACACGATGGGCGTGTTCTATACGGAATCACCCGCGTCGCGCCTGCTGTGCCAGAAGAGCAAGTCCGACACGTTCGACCTGCTGGTGCTCAATACGAGCATCATCCGTCCCGCCTCGAACCGCTACATCAACACCTATCTCGAGCGGCTGCACGGCGCGTCCTGGGAGCCGCCGCATCCGGTGCTGCGCGATGTCCTGGCCGAGACGTTCGGCGTGATGGTGTACCAGGAGGACGTGGTCAACGTGTGCGTGGCGCTCGCGGGGATGGACGTTGCGGAGGCGGACGGGGTGCGCAAGGCGCTGACCAAGAAGCGGCCCATGAAGGAGCTGCGGGCCTACGAGGAGCAGTTCCGTGCCGGCGCGGCGGCGCGCGGCGTCGATCCGAAGGTGGTGGACGAGGTGTGGTCGATGATCCTCTCGTTCTCCGGCTATTCGTTCTGCAAGGGTCACTCGGCGTCCTACATCCAGGTGGCGCTGCAGTCGGGCTACCTGCGGGCACATCACCCGGCGGAGTTCATCGCCGGCGTGCTCTCCAACGAGGGCGGCTATTACGCGCCCTTTGCCTATATCGCCGAAGCCCGGCGCATGGGACTCGAGATTCTGCCGCCCGACATCAACGCGAGCGACGTCGCCTTTATCGGCCGGGGGCGCACCCTGCGGATCGGCCTGATGGCGTTGAAGGGACTCTCGGCCGCAGGACTCGCGGCACTGGTGGCCGAGCGCCAGCACGGCGGTCCGTACCGCTCGGTGGCCGACCTGCGACAGCGCGCCGGCCTCACCCCGGGCGACCTGCGCACACTGGTCCAGGCGGGTGCGTGCGACGGTATCGCGCAGGGGCGCACCCGACCCCAACTCATGTGGCTCGTGGACGCCGGGGGGGCTTCCAGGACTCCGGGGCGTGGCCCCGGGGTCCACCCACCCTCGCAAGAGGCACTGGTGCTGGAGGAGACGCCGGCGACGGTGCTTCCACCATTCGCCGAGTACGACGCCGAGCGGCAGCTGCGGGACGAATATGCGGTGCTCGGCTACCTCGCCTCGTGCCACCCCATGGATCTCGTCGCCGACACGGTGCGCGCCGTTCATGCGGTGCCGGCAACGGCGTTCGGGAATCACGTGGGCAAGCGCGTCACCTGCGTCGGCATGCTCACGACGGGGAAGCCGGTGCACACGATCAAGGACGAGCCGATGGAGTTCGTGACGTTCGACGACGGCCATGGGCTCATCGAAACGGTGATTTTCCCCGACGTCTATCGCAAAGTGGCGCCGCTGCTCTTCGGCACGGGACCGTACGTGATGCGCGGCAAAGTGGAGGAGTCCTACGGCGCGGTGACGCTCACGGTGAGTGCGCTCGACCGGCTGGACCGCTACGCGCAACGGCGCAGCCTGCCGTGGCGCGCCTTGAGCGTCACGTGAGACAACCGGTAGACTACGGCATGAGCCCATCTCCGCGCGACGAAGCGGCGCAACCCGATCTGTTCGGGAGCGGGGCCGAGCCACTTCCCGAGCCACCGCCCACGGTCGTAGGCCTGGCGAAGAAGCTCCCGTCGAACATCCGCTTCGGCACCTCCACCTGGACCTACGACGGCTGGGCGGGGGATGTCTATCACCGTCCCTACAAGGGCGCGCAGCCGGCCCGCCGGCTCGAGGAGTACGCGCACTACCCATTGTTTCGGACGGTGGGCATCGACAGCGCATTCTACGACCCACCGACCGAACAAACGCTGACGGCATACGCGCAGGCGCTGCCGCCGGGATTCCCGTGCGTGAGCAAGGTGTGGGACCGCATCACCGCCCGCCGCTTCAACCAGGACCGGCGCTGGGGCAACCTGGCGGGTCTCACGAATCCCGACTTCCTGAACGCGCAGCTCTTCAAGGACGCGGTCCTGCTGCCCTACGCCCGGGTGTTTCGCGATCACGCCGGCTGCTTCGTGTTCGAGTTCCAGGCGATGCGCGGCAAGGACTTGCCGGACATCGGCGATTGGGCCGACGAGCTGAATGGGTTCCTGGAACAGCTGCCGCGGGACTTTCGTTACGGCGTGGAGCTGCGCAACCCGGAGCTGTTGCACGACCTGCACGGCGCGGTGCTGCAGCGGAACGGCGTGGCGCACGTGTTCAACTCGTGGACGGAGATGCCGCCCATCGGCGCTCAGCTCGACCTGCCATGGACGTTTCCGGCCGACTTCACCGTGGCGCGCGCCCTGCTCAAGCCGGGCCGGAAGTACGAGGACGCGGTGCGGCTGTTCCAGCCCTACGAGCGTATCCGGGAGCCGCAGCCCGACTTGCGGCGGGACCTGATGCGGCTGATGTCGGAAGCGGTGCGGCGACGGATCGAAGCGCTGATCGTAGTGAACAACCGGGCCGAGGGGAACGCGCCG
>DATGDE010000419.1:0-5398 GCA_035311125.1 Gemmatimonadales bacterium | reverse complement strand
CGCGCGGGGGACAGCGTCCCGGCCGCCGTCACCAGCATCGGGAAGAATTTCGGCGTCGTTTCGGCGGCCAGCAGGACGGCCTTGTAACCCGCGGCCGTGGCCTGCGAGGAGAGGACATCCATCGCCTGGGCGCGGGTGATCCGGGGCAGCAGCTCGAGACTGAACGTCGTAACCCGGCGCTGGGCCAGCTGCTGCAGCAGATCGGGGCTGGTCGCGGCCTGGAACTGGCCGACTAGCGCGGCGTTCTCGCGCAGCTTCCCGACCTCGGCGGCGGTCGGCTTCTGTACCTTGCAGACGATGTCGGCGGACCACGGGTCGCCCGTCTTGGCGCCGGCCGCGCGGTAGGCGTCGTCGGTGAAGCCCGCGGCGGCTCCCGCCCCCGGCTCGACCAGTACCTCGTGACCGTCCTTGACCAGTTTGGCGACCGTGTCCGGCACGAGCGCCACGCGGCGCTCTCCGGCGACGGTCTCTTTCGGGACCCCGAGCTTCATGTGCTGTCCTCGTGGGTGGCGGTGTGAAGAAGCTATAAGGTACCGATAAAGATGAAAGGTTCTTGCAAAACGGAATAAAGGCGTCTTTAATTCGTGGCCCCATGGCGAGAGCGCATCCGAGCCTGATTGCCTCGATGGTCATGGCGCTGTCGGCCTATCCGGGCGTCCGCCTCGGCGCGCAGTGCCCCGACGGTTCGCCGCCGCCGTGCCGGCGCACCGTCGGCGCCCCGCGTGTGGCGATCGATTCGGACGCCATCGCGATTCTCCCGTTCCGCGTGAGCGGCCCGGCCGAAGCCCAGTACCTGAGCGAGGGGATGCTCGATCTGCTCAGCGTCGCGCTCGACGGCTTCGCCGGCTGGCGGGTCATCCAGCCGCGGGCGCTCTTGCGCCAGGTCGGCACGAGCGCCGATGCGATCGATGCGGCGCAAGCCTCCCGGTGGGCCCGCGAAGCGGGAGCCGCCCGGTTCGTCCTGGGCAGCGTGGTGACGCTCGGTCCGGAGCTTCGGGTGCAGGCCGAGCTGTACGAGTCCGGTCGCGGACAGCCGATCGCCTCGGTACGGGCCCGCGGCATGCTCGCGCTCCCCGGTCCGGTCGCCGACAGCATCGCCGGGGGTCTCGCCCGGCAGCGGCTGACACGCTACCCCGGCGTCGCCCGCCGCCCCCTCGCCGAATACACGACGACCTCACCGCGGGCGCTCGAGGCCTACCTCGTGGGAGAGCAGCTGGCGCGACGCGCGCTCTGGCAGGAGGCGGCCGAGAGCCTCACGACGGCCATTGCGCGCGATTCCACGTTTGCCCTGGCGTACTACGGCCTCTATCGCGCGATCACCTGGGGTAATGCGGCGCCGACCTTCGCAACGACCACGGCCCGTCCCGCCACGGCATACACGATCGACGCGGTGATTCAGCGGGCCTTGCGGCATCTCGATCGCGCGCCGCCGCGCCAGCGCGGGCTGCTCGAGTTCGTCTCCACCGTCAAGCGCGTCGATGCCCTACGATTGGCGGACGCGCTGGAGCGGGACTACCCCGACGACGCCGACGCGGCACTCGAGCGCGGCGACGCGTACTATCACCTCGGTCTCCAGATGGGTGAGCCGCCGGAGCAGGCGCTCGCGAGCCTGCGACGGGCCATCGCGCTCGACCCGGCGGTCCCCGAGGCGTACCTGCACGTCGTGCAACTGCTCTGCATGATGGGCGACAGTGCCGGCGCCTGGCAGGCATTCCGGCCGCTGCAGGCCGCCGCACCGGACTGGGAGGCAACGCAAGCGCTCGGCGCGGTCATGCGCGCCGGGTTCCGCGGCGAGGATCCCGCCGCCCGGTTCGTCCCGGACCCCACGGTCGCCGCCATGATCGGCCGGTACGCGCTGTGGGCGTTCGACGCCGCGCCGGCGCGCGCGGTGGCGTTGGCCGACTCGTTCGCGGCGCGCGCCGCCGCCGCCGACCATCCTCCCAACGACCGCGTGAGCGCGCTGCTGCGGCGCCACGCGTACCGGTTGGCCCAGGGGCGGTACTCGGCGGCGTGGGACATGCTCCGGGAGGCCGCGCTGGTCGATCCGGATGGGCGGCAGGTCCTCGGCGCGACCGTGCTCCACCAGCTCGTGACCGGCGCCCATACCGTGGAGGCGACCGAAGCGGCCCGGCGCCTGTCCTCGACCGGCGACACGCTGCCGCTCTGGGCCACGGTGGTGCTCGCGTGGCGCGTCGCCACGGTGGCACCACCCGACTCTGCCCTCGGCGCCATTCCGGCGCTGCTCGCCGGGACGTCGTACCCGCAATTCCGATCGGCCCTCGTGGACGGACTGAGCGGACTCGTCGCGCTGCGCCGCGGCGATTCCGTCACGGCGCGGCGCGGTCTCGCCGCGGCGAACGTCACCTGGATCGAGCTGCGCGACATCGAGGCGTTCTTCCCCAATCCCTATTTTGCCCTCGTGACCGCGCGTTTCGATCGCGCCGCCGGCGACCTGGATGCCGCGGCGCGGCGATTGTCCGAAACCGTAGGATCGATCGGTATCATCTGGCGCGCCGAAGCCGAGGAGCTGCGCGGGGAAATCGCGGAGCAGCGGGGCGACACGGCGGCGGCGATTCGCGGCTACCGGAACTTCGTCGCATTGTGGGAGAAGGCCGACCCCGCGTTGCAGCCGCGGGTGGCGGCGGCGCGGGCGGCGGTGGCGCGGCTGGGGCGGTGATGAACGGTGGACCTCCCGGAGAGAGGTCCCTTACGATCCTTTCGACAACCGCTCCCGCTCCCGTTGCTGCGTCAGCAGCCGCTCGGCGAAATCCACCCGTTCGGCCAGCTCCCCCACCTGTCGCTGCAGCTGTTCCATGTCTTGCAGCAGCAGCGATACGGTGCGCGAATTGACGCCAGGCATTCCGGCCGTTTCAGCCACATTCCAGTTGCGGATACGAAATCCCTCTCGGTCCTGGAACTCCCCGGCCAGGATCATGACCATATCGTACAGCCACCACATGCCCAGCCCGCCGAGTGTGAGCGCCTGGAACACCGCACTCTGGGGACGGCCCACGTAGAAGCGATGAAAGCCGAATACGCCGCCCAGGACACCGAGAATCAGCGCAACGCTGCGCGAGCGCTCGGACGACTGCGGCGCCTCGTCGGAAGGCTCTTCGGCTGCATCGTACGGGCTGGGCAGGTTCCCGGTCATGCGATCAAGATATCGCCCAGCCCGCCGCGAGGTTATTGCGAAGACGCGCGACCGAGCAAGGCGTCGATCTGCGTGCGCGGGACCGCGCCGGTCTGGCGTGCGGTCTCGCGGCCGTGATGGAAGAGGATCATGGTCGGGATGCCGCGGATGCCGAATCCGCTAGGCGTCGCGGGATTGCGATCGGTATCCATCTTCAGCACCAGCAGCTCGCCCAGCCGATCGTGCGCCAGCTCGTCCATGATCGGCGCCATCATCTTGCACGGGCCACACCAGTCGGCGTAGAAGTCCACCAGGACCGGAATGTCTGTGCCCTGCAACACCTGCTGAAAGCTCTCATCCGTGACGTGCAATGGGCGATCGAGCAGGATGGGGCGCCCGCACGAGCCGCATTTCGGCCCTTGCCCGACACGATCGAGCGCCACGCGGTTCAGAGTCGAGCAGAACTGGCACGCGACCGTGGCCGCCCGTTCTGCTGTCGGCGTCGCGGTCGCAGGGTCGGTGATCATGATGATATCCTCAGAAGGACGGTCGATGGCCTGTCAACTATCGCACTGAACCGCCGCGCACCGCCAGCTGTTCCCGCTCTTCATCGTACGTGACCAGCAACACGCGGCGGGATCCCAGCGTCACCGTCGTATCGAGCGTGAGCCGGGCCGGCGTCGCCAGGACACCCGAGGTGTCGGCCGGCGCCGTCCCCTCCCGCGTGAACGCCACCGCGATGCGATGGCTCCCGGGCGTCACCACCAGCTCCTGAAACACATACAGCGGCCGGTCTTCTCTTGCGCCCGCCCCGTGAATCAGCTGATTCACCGTAGCGACCCCGTCCAGATCCACGGCCAGACGATACGGCAGCACCCGGCCTTCGCACACTTCCTCCTGGCGCATGTGCGGCGGCAGCTTCTCGAGCTCCTCGGGCGTGCGGTGGCGGCACTCCCGTACCCGCTCGCCCCGCGCCCGCCAGGCGAACCGTACGATCGCCCCGACGTCGCGCTCCGCGGTGTATGGAGCGAAGGACACCACCCGGATGAGCGCCAGCACGCCGGCCGCGCCAACCACGCCGATCGCGCCACGCAGCACCCGCGTCATCGGGCCTGCTCCGCGCCTTCTTCCACCAGCTCGCACAGCCGCTCGAGATCGATATCCGTCTCCGCCGTCGCAGCCTCGAGCGCGGCGAGGTCGGCTCGGAAACCGGCCAGCGCCGCGCGCACCACCCCGCGCTCACCCGCGGCGGCGTGCACCAGCTGTACGCGGCGGCGGTCTACCCGCTCGCGCAACTCGGCCTCGCGCTCGTGAAACAGCCGCGCCTCGAGCCACTTCGGCCCTTCCCGGTTCCAGCAGTCGCGCGGCGGGCAGGACGCGATCAACACGCCGCCCGCCCCCGCCCGCAGCAGGAACTCCACCACCGAGGTGTGCAGGTTGCCGCCGCAGCTCACCGGGTACACCAGCGCCCCGTCGAGATCGGCGGCGCCCATGACCCCACCCGCTCCGCGCTCGCACGCCACGACGACGACGTCGCCGCCACCGGGCCGATGCGCCGCGATGAAGTCGCGCACCACCGTGAGCTGTGCCCGGCCGGTGCGGCCCGGCGGCCCCACACCCATCGGCGCGCACGACCCAGCGCACAGCCCGCAGCTCACACACAGGGCGGGGTCCACGCGCGCCACCGTGGCCGACTTGCCGCTGGCGGCGGCGTCGGGGCGATCCACCATGGCGATCGCTTCGTAGGGACAGTCGAGGTAGCACTGCTCGCAGCCCGTGCACAGCTTTTCGTCCACGACGGACGGCGGCAGACGCCGCGCTAGGCGGGGACGCGTGAGCCACGGGATCGCGAGCCCCGTCGCCACGACCGCGAGGCCGATGCCCCACACCGCGGGCGGCGAAGCCGCCCGGGCCAGCGGCAGCCAGAACGCGTAGAACCAGTCGTAGGCCGCCCGCCCCGGCAGCGTGAACGCGTCGGCCGGTGGCGTCACCACGACCGGCCAGAGGATGGCGAGCGCGACCAGCGCGCCCGTCACCGCCCAGGTCAGGCGTCGCGGCGGAAACACGCCGGGGCGCGCCAGCCGCGAGACATGCACCCAGACGAGGATAAACAGCGCGATGGGCAGGGCGACGTGCGCGAACAGGTTCAGGAAGAAGAACGCCCCCGGAAGCGCCCGCTCCCCGGTGAATGCCCGGCTGATCGGCTCCCCGAAGATCGGCAGCAGATCGAAGATGCGCGCCCCGGCCTGCGCCAGCACCTGACCCTGG
>DATGDE010000418.1:0-2716 GCA_035311125.1 Gemmatimonadales bacterium | reverse complement strand
ACCACAGGCCACTCTCCACTGGCCACTTCATTCGCATCTCAACGCCACCATCGGATCCACCTTCGCCGCCCGGCGCGCCGGAATCCAACTGGCGAGCAGTACGGCCGCTCCGAGCAGCACCGCCGCCGCCACGAACGCGACCGGATCGAGCGGGCTGACGCCGTACAGCGACGACTTGATGAAGCGGGTCAGGTACATCGCGCCGCCGACGCCGCAGACGACGCCCAGGGCGATGATGGTGACCGCCGGACGCGCGGCGCTGCGCAGGATGTCCCGCGCCCTGGCGCCGAGCGCCATGCGCACGCCGAATTCCCGGACGCGGGTCGTGATCCCGTACGCGATGAGCGAGTAGCAGCCGACGGCGGCAAGCAGCAGCGCGACGGCGGAGAGCAGGCCCGCGAGCCTGAACAGGACGGTCTGGCTCGAGATCGCCGCCGCCACCGCGTCGCTCAAGGGGCCACGGGACTCGATCGGCATCGCCGGATCGAGACTCCGGCCGATCAGCTGCGTCCGGCGTTCGAGCGTCGCGGCGCTGAGGCGGCTGCGAAGGACGAGCATCGGGCCGTACGGCGTCGCCTGCTGGCCGACCGGACTGTAGAGGATCGGATCGACGCCTCCACCACGTTCGTTCCAGTGCACGTCGCCGACGACGCCGACGACCTCAGCGGTACCGTTGCTCCGGTAGAACGGCAGCACGACGAGTCGACCTATGGGGTCGTCGGCACCGAACACCTTGCGGGCCAACTCGGCGCTGAGGATGACCTTCCCCACGCGTTGAGCGGAATCGGGCCACAGGTCGCCGGGCTGGAAGGTGGACCCGCGCAGGAGAGGGATCCGCAGGGCCGAGAAGTAATCCCCCGATACCTGCTGGGAAGCGGCCCCGGTGGGTTTGGCATCGGTCGGCGCGTCCGCCCGCCGCACGGCATCGATGTTGAACACGCCGACGAACGGGGTCAGGCTCGCAAAGGTGGCTGTCTCGACCCCGGGCAGCGCCGCGCTGCGCGCCCGGAGCGCCTGCAGGTAGTTGCGGGCCTGCTGCGGCGTGTACCCCTGCGCTTTCGGGTCCACATGAAACACCGTCACGCCCGCTGGATCGAAACCGAGGGGCACCTGCGCGTAGTGCTGCAACGTGCGGGCGAACAGGTAGGTCCCCGCCACGAGCGTCAGTGAAACGGCGACCTGCAGCACTGCGAGCCCCGTGCGCAGCATCGGGGCGCCTCCGGCCTGCGTCGGACCGGACGCCTTGAGGTCGCCGACCAGGTCGGCCCGGGAGCCGACCAGTGCCGGAAGCAGCGCGGCGAAGACGGCCGCGAGCAGTCCGGCCGCGGCGGCGAATCCGATCACCCGCCAATCGAGTCGCAGGCCTTCCATGGAGATGTAGCGCAGCAACCGGAACCGGTGAAACAGTCCGTTGACCCACAGCGCCACGAGCACCCCGAGGATGCCGCTCGCCACCCCGATCAGCACGCTCTCGGTCAGGGCGTAGCGCACCAGGCGGAACCGGCTGGCACCGAGCGCGAGGCGGACGACTGCATCGCTGCGGCGCTGTGCGCGACGGAGCAGCAGGAGATTGGCCACGTTGGCGCAGGCGACCAGCAAGACGAGCGCCGCAATGCCGATGATGAGCCGGAGCTGGTGGTCGATGCCCTCTTTCGCGCCGTGCAGCGCGTCGAGCCCGAGGCCGGGGAGGACCTGGGCCGAGACCGGGGGAGAGAAGTGCGCGGTGTCGGCGACGGCCAGGGCGCGGATCGCGGTGCTCAGCTGCCGCTCGGCCTGATCGAATGATGCGCCCGGCCGCAATCGCAGCACGAACCGGTAGTCGGACTCAGCCTGGCGTCGTGCGGGGTCGAGATGGCGGATGTCCCACTCGGTGGCGCCTGGCATCCACATGTCGACCGGATCGAACAGGTTCGGGCCGCGGAATCCCGGCGGGGCGACGCCGATCACCGTGCACGCCAGCCCGTTCACCCGGAGCGGCAGTCCGAGGACATCGGAGCGCGCGGCGAACAGGTCGCGCCACAACCGGTCGCTGATCACGGCGACCCGATTGCCGAGCGGAGGTGCGTCGTCTTCGGCCACGAACCCCCGGCCGAGCGGCGTGGCGACCCCGAGCGTCGTGAAGTAATCGCTCGTCACGAATTCAGCCGAGACGCGTCCCGCGGCGCTCATCTCCGCGGCGGCGTTCACCGCCATCGGACCTTCGCGGCCGGCCAATCCGCTCACGGCGGGTGAGCCGCGGAGCACGAGATCGCGCTGCGAGACCGTCAGCCCGTTGGGCCGGTACCCGTGCTCGTCCTGTGCCGCAAACTCCACGAACCCGGCTCGGGACGGCTCGCGTATGCCTGGCACCGGGCGCAACGCCACCCAGTTCAAGAGGGTGAATCCCGCCGTGGCCGCGCCGATCCCGAGCGCGAGCGTGAGCACCGCGCTAGCGGTGAAGCCCGGGCTCCGCGAGAGGGTGCGGAGCGCGTAGCGGAGGGCCTGCACCAGACCTTCCATTGTTCTTCCTCTCGGTGGCTGGTGGCCAGTGGCTTGTGGTCAGTGACTTCTCGGGGTCTTTCTGGCCACTGACCACTGACCACTGACCACTGACCACCAGCCACTCTCATTCAGTTCGTAGCGCCACCACCGGATCCACCTTCGTCCCACGCCACGCCGGCAGGTAGCAGGCGGCAAGCGCCACGAGAACCACGCCACCGGTGACGGCGGCAAACGT
>DATGDE010000417.1:0-4845 GCA_035311125.1 Gemmatimonadales bacterium | reverse complement strand
GGTACCGGGTGCGGAAGTTCTGGCGTACCAACCAGGACACCGCGATCAACCAGCGGCCCCTGGTGCAGGTGGGCCAGCGGGTGGGGGCCGGCGAGGTGATCGCCGACGGCGCCGGCACCGAGCGGGGCGAGCTGGCGCTCGGCAGCAACGTGCTGGTGGCGTTCATGCCGTGGTACGGGCACAACTTCGAGGACGCCATCGTGCTCTCCGAGCGCCTGGTGAAGGACGACGTGTACTCGTCGATCCACATCCAGGAACTCGAGCTGCACGTGCGCGACACCAAGCGGGGCCGCGAGGAGATCACGCGGGAAATCCCGAACGTCGCCGAAGAGTCGCTGGTGGACCTGGACGAGCGCGGCATCGTGCGCATCGGCGCCCACGTGAAGGCGGGCGACATCCTGGTCGGCAAGATCACGCCGAAGGGCGAGACCGAGCTGTCGCCGGAGGAGAAGCTGCTCACGGCGATCTTCGGCGAGAAGGCGAAGGACGTGAAGGACTCCTCGCTCAAGGTGCCGCCGGGGATGGAGGGCGTCGTCATCGACGTGAAGATCTTCTCCCGCATCGAAGACCAGGTGGTGGAGAAGGACCGTGGCGAGCGCATCGGCGAGGTGCGCCGGCTCGAGGGCGAGGAAAAGGCGCGCATCTCGGAGGCGATGTCGGCCGAGCTGCGCGATCTGCTGAGCAACCAGGAAGTGGGCCTGATGCTCAAGGCCGGCACGGTGGAGGAGTTCCTGCCGGCGGGCACCAAGTTCACCCGGCAGCAGCTCGGCGAGATCGATTTCAACGACGTGGATCTGAAGACGCTGCGCGTCACGAACAAGGGCGTGAACGAGCGGCTGCGCGGGGTGCTGGACGCCGCGGCGGGCGAGCGCGCCAAGATCGAGGAGAAGTCGGAGGACCAGATCGACAAGATCCTCCAGCCCGACGAGCTGCCGCCGGGCGTGATCCAGCTCGTGAAGGTGTACGTGGCCGAGAAGCGCAAGATCTCGGTCGGCGACAAGATGGCGGGCCGGCACGGCAACAAGGGCATCATCGCCCGCATCGTGCCGGAGGAGGACATGCCGTTCCTGCCCGACGGGCGGCCGGTAGACATCGTGCTCAACCCGCTGGGCGTGCCGTCGCGCATGAACGTGGGCCAGATCCTGGAGACCCACCTCGGGTGGGCGGCCCGCATCCTGGGCTTCGACGCGAAGACCCCGGTGTTCCAGGGGGCGAACGAAACCGAGATCGGGGTGTTGCTGCGGCTGTCGGGTCTGACGTGGGCCGCGGACGCGCTGCAGCTCCAGGTGCGGCCGCCCGAGATCGACGACGAGACGGTGCGCCGCATCGTGGCCGACCTGCGCCATCTGCCGCACGCCAACGGCGGGCGCCCCGACGTTTCGACGGCGGGGATCGCGCTGCTGGGCTCGCGGGCGCTCTCGGCGGAGACGCGCGACGTCTATCACAAGCTGGTGGACTTCATCAAGTTCGCGGCGAAGGAGCTGGCCGAGCGCGCCCTGTCACAGTCCCGCGCCGAGCGGGATTTCCACGAAGCCCGGATGGGCGAAGAGGAGATCGGCAAGGGCGAGAAGGCGACGCTCAAGGGCGGCTTGAAGGAGGTCGAGAAGCGGCTGGCCGACGACAAGCCCGCCGAGGTGCTCGCGGCGGCCGAGCTGCCGGCGCTGGCCGCGATGCTGGGCCCGGCGTCCGAGGCGGACGCCGACCGGGCGGCGGAGGAGATCCTGCGTCAGGCGGGGCTCTCGCCCTCGGGCAAGGCGCGGCTGCGTGACGGGCGCTCGGGGGAGTTCTTCACCTCCGACGTCACCGTCGGCTCGATCTACATGATGAAGCTGTCGCACCTGGTGGACGACAAGATTCACGCGCGCTCCATCGGGCCGTACTCGCTGGTCACCCAGCAGCCGCTCGCCGGCAAGGCGCAGTTCGGTGGGCAGCGGTTCGGAGAGATGGAGGTGTGGGCGCTCGAGGCATACGGCGCGGCGCACACGCTGCAGGAGATCCTCACTGTAAAGTCGGACGACGTGAACGGCCGCAGCCGGGTGTACGAGGCCATCGTCAAGGGGCAGAACCTGCCGAAGCCGGGCATCCCCGAGTCCTTCAACGTGCTGGTGAAGGAGCTGCAGGCCCTGGGGCTGCGGGTGACCCTGGGCACGACCGAAGACGTCGAGGAATAAGGGGAAAGGGAGCATACCGATGATCGATTTCCGGAGCGGTCGCGAGCCCAAGAGCGCGAGCTTCGATTACATCCAGATCCGGATCGCGAGCCCCGAGGAGATTCGGGGACCCCGCGATTCCAAGGAACGGGAGCGCCTGGAGCTGCAGGGCCAGCGCACCTGGTGGTCGTGGGGCGAGGTGACCAAGCCCGAGACCATCAACTACCGCTCCTTCAAGCCGGAACGGGACGGGCTCTTCTGCGAGCGCATCTTCGGGCCGGTGAAGGACTGGGAGTGCCACTGCGGCAAGTACAAGCGCATCCGCTACCGCGGCGTGATCTGCGACCGGTGCGGGGTGGAGGTCACGCTGTCGAAGGTGCGCCGCGAGCGAATGGGGCACATCGAGCTGGCGGTGCCGGTGGCGCACATCTGGTTCTTCAAGACGCTGCCGTCGCCGATGGGCAACCTGCTCGACATGACGTTGCGCGACCTCGAGCGGGTGATCTACTACACCAATTACGTGGTGATCGACCCGGGCGAGCAGGAAGTCGAGGAGCGCGAGCTGCTGGACGAGGACCGCTTCCTCGAGCTGCGCGCCAAGGCCAAGGCCGAAGGTGACGGCGTCTTCCGGGCGGACATCGGGGCGCCGGCGGTGCGGGCGCTGCTCGAGCGCATCAACGTCGACAAGCTGTCCGACGAGCTGCGCGAGATGGTCGCCGTGGAGACGAGCCAGCATCGCAAGAAGCAGCAGCTGAAGCGGCTCAAGATCGTGGACGCGTTCCGCAACTCCGGGAACGCCGGCGAGGCGCGCAACAACCCGCAGTGGATGATCCTGGACGTCGTGCCGGTGATCCCGCCCGACCTGCGGCCGCTGGTGCCGCTGGACGGCGGGCGCTTCGCCACCTCGGACCTGAACGACCTGTACCGCCGGGTGATCAACCGGAACAACCGGCTGCAGAAGCTGATCCTGCACCGGGCGCCGGAAGTCATCTTGCGCAACGAGAAGCGCATGCTGCAGGAAGCGGTGGACGCGCTGTTCGACAACGGCCGCCGCTCCAAGGCGATCCGCGGGCGCGGCAAGCGGCCGCTGAAGTCGCTGTCGGACATGCTGAAGGGCAAGCAGGGGCGGTTCCGCCAGAACCTGCTGGGCAAGCGCGTGGACTACTCGGGCCGCTCGGTGATCGTGGTGGGCCCGGAGCTGCGGCTGCACCAGTGCGGGCTCCCCAAGGCGATGGCGGTGGAGCTGTTCAAGCCGTTCATCATCCACAAGCTGGTGGAGAAGGGCATCGCCGAGACGGTGAAGCGGGCGAAGAAGATCGTGGAGAAGGAGTCGCCGGAAGTCTACGAGATCCTCGAGGAGATCATCGAGGACCATCCCGTGCTCCTGAACCGCGCGCCGACGCTGCACCGCCTGGGCATCCAGGCGTTCGAGCCGGTGCTGGTGGAAGGCAAGGCGATCCGGATTCATCCGCTCGTCTGCGCCGCCTTCAACGCCGACTTCGACGGCGACCAGATGGCCGTGCACGTGCCGCTCTCCTTCGAGAGCCAGCTCGAGGCGCGGTTGCTGATGATCTCGTCGAACAACGTGCTGAAGCCGTCCGACGGGCGGCCGGTGGCGGAGCCCAGCCAGGACATGGTGCTGGGCTGCTACTTCCTCACCAAAGAGCCGGCGGAGTTCGAGGCGCGGCTCGCCAAGGCGCCGCGCGTCGGTTCGATGGCGGAGCTCGAGATGGGGCTGGCCGTGAAGCGCATGGCGTTCCACAGCCCGGTGCAGTACTGGTACGTGCCGCCGGAGGGCGCGGGACCGGCCGGGTGGGTGGCGACGACGGCGGGGCGGGTGATCTTCAACAGCATCCTGCCCGACATGCTGCGTAAGGACCTCGGCTTCCAGAACAAGGCGATGCGCAAGCGCGATCTCTCGGAGCTGGTGTTCGAGAGCTACCGCCGCGCGGGCCTCGCGCCCACGGTGCAGTTCCTGGACGGATTGAAGGAGTTCGGGTTCCGCTACGCCACGATGGGCGGCGTGTCCATCGGCGTCGCGGATCTCGAGATTCCGAGCGAGAAGGCGGCGCTGTTGCACGACGCGGAAGCGCGCGTCGAGCGGTTCCAGCGCGCCTACGCGACGGGCCAGATCACCTTCGGCGAGCGCTACAACAAGGTGATCGATGCCTGGACCCACGCCAACAACGACATCGCCGAGGCGATGGTCGCGACGATGCGGAAATCGAAGGGCGGGTTCAACCCCGTCTTCATGATGTTCGACTCGGGCAGCCGCGGCAGCCGCGATCAGATCCGCCAGCTGGCGGGGATGCGCGGGCTCATGGCCAAGCCGCAGAAGAAGCTGACCGGCGGTATCGGCGAAATCATCGAGAGCCCGATCAAGTCGAATTTCCGCGAGGGACTCAGCGTGCTCGAGTACTTCATCTCGACGCACGGCGCCCGCAAGGGTCTCGCCGACACGGCGCTGAAGACGGCCGACGCCGGCTACCTCACGCGGCGGCTCGTGGACGTGGCGCAGGACGTCACGGTCACCGAAGAGGACTGCGGCACGATCCTGGGTCTCGAGATGGCCGCGCTGAAGGAGGGCGAGGACATCATCGAGCCGTTGCGCGAGCGGCTGGTCGGGAACGTGGCGCTGGAGGAGGTCACCGATCCGCACGAGCTGGACGAGCACGGCCGCGCCAAGGTGCTGGTC
>DATGDE010000416.1:0-2249 GCA_035311125.1 Gemmatimonadales bacterium | reverse complement strand
GCGCTGCCCGAGATCGGGATCAGGGCGGCGAATTCCGAGTACGTGATCGCCGCGAACGCGCTCGTCACCCCCGCGAGGATGATGGAGAGGACGATCGCCGCTCCCGCGCCGGCGTGGCCCGCGTCGCCGCTGATGGCGGTGCCGATCGCCGCAAAGATCCCCGCGCCGATGATCGCCCCCACCCCTAACGCCGTCAGCTGCAGCGGTCCGAGGGTGCGGCGCAGGCCACCGCCCCGCTCGCCGTCGGCGATGCACTGATCCACGGACTTCCGGGCAAACAACTGCTCCCGGGCCGGGCGAGCCACGCCTTTGTTCATCACGACTCCCGGATGCGAGGGGGCTAGTGCTGCAACTGCACCTGATAGACGTAGGCCACGGCACGACCGTCCCGCGTGCGGGCGGGCAGGAACTGATATCCGAGCATCTTGTCCTGCATTTCCCGACGGCAGCCGCCGCCCTTGGGAGGCGGCTCCACCGCCACCTGCGACACCCTGCCGTCGGCCTCCACCCAGAAGCGGACGGTGAACCGGCCCCGGGCACAATCGGCCGGGAGCAGCACCGTCCGCGCGTAGGGCGGAGTAATGTATTCGCCCGCCCCGCCGCGGCCAGGTCCAGAATCCGTCCCCACTCCGCCGCCGGTGCCGCCCCCCGCTCCGCCACCCGTGCCCGGCCCCTGCCCCGGCCCGCCCCCGGTCCCGGCTCCGGTCGCGGCCGGAGTCGGCAGCGCCGCCGGCGGCACGACCGGTACGTCGGGAACCGGCGTCTCAGGCTTCACCGGAACGGGATCGGGCGGCACGACGGTGGCGAGCGGAACCGCCGCGGCCACCCGCGGCGGTGGAGGAGCCGGCAGCCCGGGCAGCTCGACGTAGCGGGCCGACCCTCCCGCGCCGCCGCCACCGCGCGGCCCGGCGCCGTCTCCCGTGCCGGCGATCCAGTCCACGCCGAACCGGACCAGCGACAGCAGGATGAGGGCGTGCAGCACGAGCGATGCGACGACGCCTCCGGGACGCCGCCGCGGGCGCGGCAGCCGGAGGTGCGGAGGCGGCGGGCGCCGCCCTGGGAGGGGCTCAGTCACGGCAGGTAGATACCCCGAAACGCGACGCAGGGGCACGATTGCCGTGCCCCTACGGGTGAAGCCGTCATCCGGTTGCGGAAAGGTCTATTTCGGGGCCCCGGGCTCCGGCGGCGGTGTAAAGCCGATGACCTGAACGCCGGCTCCCTTGGCGATGTCCATCGCCTCGATCACTTCGCCGTAGTTCCGGTTGGGTGCGGCCTTGATGAACATGAGCTTCGCCACTCGCTGATCGAAGATCTCGTGCAGCGCCGCGTCGAGCTGATTCTTGGCGTACGGCTTGGTGTTGATGGCGTAGCCGCCCTCCGCGGTGAGCTCGAGCACGATCTGCGCCGACTGCTGTTGCGGCTTCTTCTGTTGCTGCTCCGGCGGCACCTGCGCGTCGAACGTCTTGCGCGACAGCGGCAGGATGATCATGAAGATGATCAGCAGCACCAGCAGCACGTCGATCATCGGCGTGACGTTGATGTCGGAGGAGAGCCCGCCCTCACCGCCGCCTGCTTGCATGGCCATGGTCGCCCCCTAGTGCGACTGTGTCGGCAGCTTGCGCTGCTCGGCGATGGCCCCGATCACGCGCACCCCCGCGCGACGGGCGATGGCGATTGCCTGCTGGACCCGCTCGTACTTGATGTTCGCATCGGCCTTGAGAAACAGGATCTTGTCGGACGTGCGTGCCGCGTAGATCGCGACGAGCGTGTTCGCGAGGGCCGAATCGTTCGGGACGAGACGCATGCCGGTGTACTGCCCGTCGGGACCCGGCGTGTCGAGCCAGAACCGGCCGTTCACGTCGATCCCCAGGCGGATCTCGCCTTCCTTCTCTTCCCGCTTGTCCGGATTCAGCGCGTGCGGGATGGACGCCTGGAAGCCCTTGGTGATCAGCGGCGCCACGATCATGAAGATGATCAGCAACACCAACATCACGTCGATCATCGGCGTGACGTTGATGTTGGCGTTGACCGGCGCCTTGGTACTAGCGGCTGATCGGGCCACTGGACTGCGTCGCCTTCTGCGCCTGGAATTCCTTGGTGAAGATCGACCGGCCGAACTCCGACCCGACGCTGCGGATCAGGTAGTCGATCAGCTCCTTCGAGGTATACGTCATCTCTACCGAGATGAAGTCGATCTTGGTGGTGAAGTAATTGTAGAACCACACCGCCGGAATCGCCGCCACGAGGCC
>DATGDE010000415.1:0-4320 GCA_035311125.1 Gemmatimonadales bacterium | reverse complement strand
TGAGCCAGGGGCTCGCGTGCTTAGTGTGCGCGTTCCAATGCAAATCCCCGTCGCCCTCGTTGCTGATAGCGACCGGATCGCTGTGTCGCGCGGTACTGCCGACTGCGGCGGAGTCCGTCAGCATCGTTGTGGGCACGACCTTGAGGATCGGGCCTTTCGGCGGCCTCACCAGATCGGTGACCCGGCAGGTCGCCACGCTCACGGCGGCGACCACGACCAAGAGTCCCCGTGCCATGCGGCTCGGAACGGGGACTCGAAAACGTGGGCGACTCATGAGTGGTGAATCCACGACCTCGTCAATCTACTTGCAACTGACCCGCAACAGCAGGGCGTGCGCCACGTCCGGGGTGTGACAGGTGACCCTCCGCTTGACCACCCCGCCCGCCGCTCGCTAGGATTGCCGCTGCGGGGCGGCGTAGCTCAGCTGGTCAGAGCAGCGGAATCATAATCCGCGGGTCGTCGGTTCGAGTCCGACCGCCGCTATAGCAAAACTCCAAGGCCGGGGCCGCGATGCCCCGGCCTTGGTTTTCCTGGCCAGGGCTGTGGACTCGGCGCCACGACGCAGCCGCTCCGCCTTCATTAAAGAGGGATACGCACGTGCAATAAAGAGGGATATTCACGCGGCGCGGATACCTGGGAAGCACCTCTTCCCCGATGTACGGCGCCTTCCTTAATACGGAGGCTCGAACGCTCCTAGGCCTTGAGGCCGCGCCACACCAGCGGCCGGATGTCCCGCGAGAGCTCCAGTCCGTCCGCCTGCGCGACCTGCAACAGCCGCACGTACTCCTCGCGCCACTGCGGCGGGACGTTGGCGCGGAAGTAGGCGGCGGTTATCACCTCGCCTCGCGGCTCCGCGGCGGCGCCGAACCCCACCTCTACCACGTCGCCCAGGAAGCACGTCGAGCTCCCCGTGTCCATCGCGTTCACGACGCGGCACTCGAAGTGCGCGTAGCACTCGTCCAGTACGGGCGCCCCGAGGCGGCCGTGGCGGTGCGGGATCTCCGCGAGCTTGTCGCGCTCCCGGCGATGCACGAAGCCGAGCTGGTGGATCAGCTCGAACTGGTCCTGCCGCAGCAGGTGCAGCACGAACCGGCCGCTCGCGAAGATCAGGTCGTGGCTGTCGTTGAACTTGTGGATGAACATCGCGATACGCGGGATCGACGGGACGATCGAGGCCCGGATCGCGCTGTCGATGATCATCCCGTCGGCCCGCCCGTCGTGCTCGCTCGTGATCGCGACGACGGGGGTGGTGAGGTTCCGCAGCAGCTGGTAGGTGTCGTCCGGGCCGACCATGTATAGTAAGGTAAGGCCCGATGCCCACCCTCGCCGAGCGCTTCCGCGCCCACGTCACGCGCCGCCGACTCTTCCCGCGGCCCGGCACCGTCCTGGTGGCGGTGTCCGGAGGACCGGACTCGGTCGCCCTGCTCGACCTGCTGTCGTCCCTGCCCGACGGGCCCCGGCTGGTGGTCGCCCACGTGGATCACGGGATCCAGGAGGGGAGCGAGGCCGTCGCCGCGTCGGTCCGGCGCCTGGCCCAGCGCTACGACGTGCCCTGCGAGTGCGGCTCCCTGGCGCTCGGTGCGCGGACCAGCGAGACCACCGCGCGCCGCGCCCGCTACGCCTGGCTCGAGGAGGCCAGGGCGCGCCTCGGCGCCGACTGGCTGGTCACCGCCCACCATCGCGACGATCAGGTGGAGACGATTCTGCTGCGCGCGCTGCGCGGCAGCGCGCCGGCGGGCCTCGCCGGGATCGCGGCGCGCACCCGCCGCGGCCTCGTGCGCCCGCTGCTGCCGTTCACACGCGAGGAGCTCGCCGCTTACCTCCGCGAGCGCGGTCTCGCGGCGCACGACGACCCCGCCAACCGTGATCCGCGACACCTGCGCTCGTGGCTGCGGCATGCCATCCTTCCGCGACTCGAAGCGCGCCTCGGCCCCCGCTTCCGGGGCGACGTGGCGCGGCTCGGCACCGCCGCCGCGCGGGATCGCCGCGCGTGGGATGCCGTGCTCGACCGCCTGCCGGGTCTCGATCTGCGCAGCGCGGCGGGATCGTGCGACGTTGCCCGCGCCGGACTGCGGGAGTATGATGACGCCCTCGGCGTCGCGGTGCTGCGCGCGGCTGCGCGGCGCGTGGGACTCGTGCTCGGCCCCCGCCGCGCTCGGCGCCTCCTGGCTCTCGCGCAGCGCCCGTCGGGCCGCCGGCTGGAGCTCGGGGCGGGGTGGCTCACCGAAGTCGCGTTCGACCGCCTGCGGATCTACCGGCCGGCCGCCGTGTATCACCCGGTCGCGCCGCAGGCCGCGCGGGGCGATGCCCGGTTCGGGAACTACGTGGTGACCTGGGGGCCGGCGCGCGCGCCCCGGAAGATGGCGCGGGCCGCCTGGCGCACGTGGATCCACGGCGCGGGATGGGAGGTGCGCGGCGCCCGTCCCGGCGACGTGATCGTACCGCTCGGCGGCGTGGGCCGCCGTCCCTTGCGACGCGTGCTCATGGAAGCGCACGTACCACGCAGCGAGCGTCTCCGCTATCCGGTGGTGGCGCAGGGCGAAACCATTCTCTGGGTGCCCGGCATCTGTCGCAGCACCGCGGCGCTGCCGCGGCCGGGAACCCGGGCCGTGAGGCTGGATGTTACCGACCGCTGAGACGGGCCATCAGACCGGCGGAGCCAAACTGGCTCGCGTCGTGTATGAGGCAGAGGCGATCGAGCGCCGCGTGACCGAGTTGGGGCGCGAGATCACCGCCGCGTACCCGGACGGCGAGCTGCTGGTGCTCGGCCTCCTGAAAGGGAGCTTCATCTTCCTGAGCGACCTGGTGCGGCGGATCGACCGCCCGCTGCAGGTCGATTTCCTGGTGGCGGCGAGTTACGGGGCGGGGACGGAGTCGAGCGGCGCCGTGCGGTTGCTGTACGATCCCGAGACCGTGCTCGCCGGGCGGCACATCCTGCTGGTGGAAGACATCGTGGATACCGGCCGGACGCTGAACCGTCTGGTGGACCTGTTGCGGGAGCGCCGGCCCCGCAGTCTGGAGATTTGCGCGCTGTTGCACAAACACGTGGCGGAACAGCTGGTGCTGGACGCCAAATTCGTCGGTTTCGACGCCCCGCGGGCCTTTCTGGTGGGGTACGGGCTCGACCACGCTGAGAATTTCCGGCACCTCCCTTATATTGCCAGTCTGACATGACGAATCGTCCTCCCCCGCCTCCGCGGGAATTCCAGTGGAGCCGCATGCTGCGGACGCTCTCGTTCTGGGCGTTCCTCATCGTGGGCACCGTGCTGCTCGTGCAGCTCGCGGCCCGCACGCGGCAGGATTCCGTCGACATCAAGTACTCCGAGTTCACGGTGCAGGTGGATCAGGGCAACGTGAAGACGGTGGAGATCACCGAGCGGCAACGCATCAAGGGCGACCTGAAGGTCCCGATCCAGGAGGGGCGCCAGCGTCCGGCGGACCACTTCACGACGCTGCTGCCGTTCGAGGCGACCGACACCTGGGTCGCCACCCTGCGGGACAAGGGCGTGGAGGTGAGCGCCAAGGACCTGCGGCCGTCCTTCGGCGTCATCTTCCTCAATTTCCTCCCCTACCTCCTGATGCTCGGGCTGATCCTGTTCATGGTCCGGCAGATGCAGCAGGGAGGCAACCGTGCGTTCGCGTTCGGGAAGTCCAAGGCCAAGCTGCTTTCGGGCGACACGCCGAAGATCACCTTCGCCGACGTGGCGGGATGCGACGAGGCGAAGCAGGAGCTCGAGGAGATCATCGACTTCCTGAAGGACCCGCAGAAGTTCCAGCGGCTGGGCGGCCGGCTGCCCAAGGGCGCGCTGCTCATCGGCCCGCCCGGCACCGGCAAGACGCTGCTCGCCAAGGCGGTGGCCGGGGAAGCGGGCCGGCCGTTCTTCTCGATGTCGGGCTCGGACTTCGTCGAGATGTTCGTGGGTGTCGGCGCCTCGCGGGTGCGCGATCTGTTCGAGCAAGGCAAGACGCACGCACCCTGCATCATCTTCATCGACGAGATCGACGCGGTGGGGCGCCACCGCGGCGCCGGGCTGGGCGGCGGCCACGACGAGCGTGAGCAGACGCTGAACCAGCTGCTGGTCGAGATGGACGGGTTCGAGTCCAACGACGGCGTCATCCTCCTCGCGGCCACCAACCGGCCCGACATCCTCGATCCGGCGTTGCTGCGGCCGGGCCGCTTCGACCGGCAGATCGTCGTGGACATGCCGGACGTAAAGGGGCGCGAGCAGATCCTGCGCGTGCACACCCGCAAGATCCCGCTCGCCCAGCAGGTCGACCTCGAGCCGATCGCCAAGGGCACGCCGGGCCTGTCGGGCGCCG
>DATGDE010000414.1:0-8733 GCA_035311125.1 Gemmatimonadales bacterium | reverse complement strand
CGACGAAGGTCACAGGGGATCCCGCGAGCCCCGCCGCGCGCGCGGCCGCGCTGTCATTGTCCGCTCCCGCGGCCGTCCCGAGCGACCAGGAGACCGCGGCGTGCCCGCCGGCGTCGGTCGTCGTCGTCGCGGCGGAGAGCGTGCCCGATCCCGCCGTCACCACCCACGTGATGCCGACACCGGGAGACGGATTCCCGTACGCATCCTGCACCGCGACGCTGAGCGAGTCGTGCAGCGGCTCGCCCACGGTTCCCGTCTGCGCGTTGCCCGACGCGACGGCGATGCGGGCAGGCGCGGCGGGCGTCGCAGTCTCCGTGAAGACCGCGCCCCGGGCCAGGCGTGCAACGGTCGCCTGTATCGTGTCGGCGCTGGCGCCGGCGCGGGTGCCGAGCGTGACGAGGACGGAGGCCCGGCCGAGCGAATCGGTCGTGACGGAGGAGGTAGAGACGGATCCGCCGCCGGCCGTCACCTGCCAGGACACGGGCACTCCTGAGACGGGCGTTCCATCGGCGGCGGTGACCCGGGCGACGAGCGGCTGCGGCAGCGAGGTACCGACGGTGGCGGTCTGCGTGTCGCCGGCGATGGAGGTGATGGCCGTGGGGACGGGGATGGTGGGCCCGGACGTATCGCGGCCACACGTCGCGATTGCGACGAGCGAGACGAGAACGACGGCGGCGGCCGAGACGCGGTGCACGATGGGTGAGGGTCCCGTTGCCTGAGATATCGTCGAGGAAGTGATGCCACGGCAATTGCCGCGCCAGCAGTGGTCAGTGGGGGCGCGGCATCAGTCTGTGGCATGCCTGCAACAGGACGAGCCGCCCTCAGCGGCGCTTGTACGAGTCGATCTGTCGGGCGATGGACTCGCCGGCGCTGAGCCGGGCGTACCACCGGGTGGTGGAGAACCAGTCGGCGAAGATCACGTCGCCGCGCGGATCGGTCCGGTGGAACGACGCGACCAGGTCGGCGCTGCTCGCTCCGGCGTCCCGGTACTTCTGATAGAAGCCACGATATGCCCGATCGAAGGTGTCGGGCCCCAGCACCTGATAGAGAGAGTAGAACAGGGCGTCGCCCACCGAGTAGGAGAGGTCGGTGAGGCCGGCTTGGCCGTAGGCCGCAAACGGCACGCTGTCGCATCGCACGGGCGCCGCGCAGCCGCGCCGCATCCGCTGGGCGATCGCCTCGAGGTGAGCGTCCCAGTCTGACCAGCCGTCGAGGTCGGCCGCCATGCGCCGCTCCAGAAACGAGGCGAGTCCTTCGTTCCAGCGGGGGGAGGGGTGCTCGCGGTCGGGGACGTTCCACAGATGCGACAGCTCGTGGTACAGCTGGCGGAGCTCCGAGCGGTCGCGGAATGCATCGGCCGTCTGGAGAATGCCGGCGGTGAGACTGGCCTGCGATCCATAGCCCTCCGGGATTTCCATGACCGTCAGACGGGGGCTTTGACCGAGCGGCCCGAACCAGGCGGCGTAGCGCTCGAGCGCCCCGGCGATCGCTTGTTGGACCGTGTGCGCACCGCTCGAATCCGCCGGGAAATAGAAGATGCGCGTTTCGCCGCGCTCGAGCACCGAGTATGGCGCGATGGTGATATTGAGGAAGGGAACCGGGCCCGTGCTGCGGTAGCCCCAGGTGATGACCGAATCCCGTGCGGTGCGCTCGACCTGCGCTCCGCCCATCGCCACCACGAGGTCAGCCGGCACGGTGACGCGGGCGGCGAAGGTGAACGGTTCCCGGGGTGCCGCGCGATTCACGCTCCAGGAAGGAACGCCGAGGAGTGGAAAGGCAAACGCGTCCTCGCGCAGGATCGTGAAGTCCCGGCTCACGTGATCCTTGATGTACAGGGAGCCGGTTTCGGTGTAGCCGACCAGGAATCCGGAGAAGCGCACGATGATGGACAGCGAGTCGCCCGGAGGGACCGGGGTCCTGGGCGTCACCATGATCGCGTTGACCTGGCGAATCGAATCGTCCCGAAACAGCACCACGCGCTGCCCGAACGGCATCTCCGTGCCGTCCTCCGCTGCGACGTGCGAAACGGTCATGAGCCGGTTCAGGAGGAGGGGGATCTCCGCGGCCGGGCGATCGCCGAGGTTGCGCACGCGCAGCGCGGCCGTACCGCCGATCGTGCCGCGCTGATAGTCGACGGTCAGATCCAACGCCAGATGTCCGAGGACGAACGGTAGACTCTCCTGCGCCTGACAGGTTCCGATGCTCGCCACGAGAGCGCAAGCGCATGACCACGCCATGCGGGACAGCGTGCGCGTCATGAGTCACCTCCTGGAGGGGTCGCGGTCGCCATGGTGTTGGACGGGCTGGCGCGTCGGAGGGTTGGAGGGCGCGACAACAGTTGGCCCCGAAGGATTCGAACCTTCATTCCCGGATCCAAAGTCCGGTGTCCTGCCATTGGACGAGGGGCCAGTTACGTTGCAGCGCCTGAACTTACCGAGGGCGACGACGCCGAGGAAGGCTCCTGCCGTCGGCCTGTTGTCCTAAGTAGCGACGCACTACTCGGAGGCTTGGACCCAGCGTGAATCGTGTCGAGTGGCTCCGTCGGGCAATCGCACTCGAAGGCGTAACCGTCGGCTACAACATGATGGAGGGGATTGTCGCGATTGCGGCAGGTCTCGCTGCCGGATCGGTCGCCCTGACCGGATTCGGAATCGACTCGGTTATCGAAGTGACGAGTGGGACGCTCCTGTGGTGGCGGCTGCGGACTGAGCTGGGCTCTCCGCCCTTGGGTCCGACGGTGGAGCGCCGTGCGGCGCGGGGGGCTGGGCTCCTGCTCCTCGCGCTCGGGGTGTACATCCTCGCAGACTCCGCCCGGCACCTGGTGACGGCCAGCCGTCCCGAATCGAGTCAGGTCGGGCTCATACTCACGGGTCTCTCTCTGATCGTGATGCCGCTCCTCGCCCGGGCGAAACTCGGTGTCGCGGAAAAGCTCGGCAGTCGGGCGCTTCGGGCGGACGCCCACGAGACCATAGTCTGCGCTTGGCTCTCCGCGACGACGCTCGTCGGTCTCGGCTTGAACGCGCTGTTCGGGTGGTGGTGGGCCGATCCAATTGCCGCGTTGGTGATGCTGCCGTTGATCGTGCGGGAGGGCGTCGAGGCGTGGCGAGCCGAACCCTGCGCGGACGATGACCTTAGCGCCTAGCCCCGCATCGGGGCCGTCGAATCCAAAGTCCGGTGTCTGCCATTGGACGAGGGCCAGTGATGTCGGTGGCCCCCGGCGGAACTGGCCCCCGCATCGCCCCGTACGTGAGGTTAACGTCCTGACACAGGTCGGAGGTGGGCCATGTGGATCATTCCCAGCTGGGCGATCGGTGTAGGCGTCCTCATCATCGTGGTGGGGGCCACGCAGGTCGTGGTGCGACGGCTCCTCGGACGCGTAGGGTGGAGTCCAGCGGAGCATCCCTCCGAGCCGGACCTCTCGCGCCTCACGCAGGTGCTCGAGGACGTGCAACGAAGACTCGGCGAGATCGAGGAACGGATGGACTTCGCCGAGCGGCTCCTGGCCAAGGAGCGCGATCCGGAACGGCTCGCCCCGTGATCGGCACAAGCCCATATTGGTCAGCATGACCCCGCGCTGCTCCGTCCTCCTCGCTCCGCTCTTCATCGCGCTGCTCCCGGCGCCGGGTGCGGGGCAGGGCATTCCCTTCAGCCAGCACGGCACGGTTTCCCAGCGCGTCGGCTACACCGACATCAGCATCGCCTACAACCGGCCCGTGGCGCACGGGCGCGTGCTGTTCGGGCAGCTCGTGAAATGGGGGAAGGTGTGGCACCCGGGTGCGGACTCGGCCACGACGATCACGCTGAGCAAAGACGTACTGGTCGAAGGCAAGCCGCTGGCCGCCGGCGCGTACACGCTCTGGACGATTCCCGACTCGACGCGCTGGACGGTGATCTTCAGCCGCGCGCTCCACGTCTTCCATCTGCCCTACCCGGGCGA
Source organism: Gemmatimonadales bacterium (assembly GCA_035311125.1). Taxonomy (GTDB): domain Bacteria; phylum Gemmatimonadota; class Gemmatimonadetes; order Gemmatimonadales; family GWC2-71-9; genus DASTHG01. The sequence continues at coordinate 4,796 of DATGDE010000414.1, read as the reverse complement.
ATCATTCGACGTGCTGCGGGTGACGACGGTCCCGGTCCAGGGGAGCCACATGGAGGTCCTCGCCTACTACTTCCCGGTCGTCGGGCCGGATTCGGCGGTGTTGAACCTGCACTGGGGCACGACGATCGTTCCACTGCATTTCCGCACGCGGTAGACGGGCCGCCACCTGTTCGGCGAAGCCCACGCCGCACGTCGCGAACACGGGCGGGTGCTCTCCGCTCTGGAGCAGGTCGTGCAGCATTTCGTGCTCCACGAGCTCCTCATCGAGCCGATGGGCTGCGGCGACGTAGATCGTGTGCGGCGGACTCCACCACCCCCAGCGCGGACCCTCCGGCGTCGTGAACTCGTCGCCCGGCACCTCGTACCATTCGATTCGGTCCATGGGTGCGGCGAGTCCGGCGCACGCCTCCATTCGTTGCCACCAGACGGCGTACACGGCATCGGGGGTGAGCGGCAGCGCCCCCGCCGGCTCGAACGGATGCGCGAGGCAGGCGCCCAATAGCGCGGGGACGATGAATGGCAGGCGAGAGCGGCGCGATGCCAGCATCCGGTGCTTTCCTAACGCGGTCCGAACAGGCATCTACTCCTGCGCCGAAGGCGCGGGTGCGGCTGTCGAACGTGTGCTCGTTGCGATCACGGTGACATTCCTTCCGGCCAGGGTGACGGCGGCGTCGTCGCGATCCCGCCCCGTCCGGTATACGGCGGCTATCGCGGCGCCGGATCCACACAGCCGAACCCACAAGGGTCCGGTTTGCGCCAGTCGTTCGTAGAGGGCGCGCAGCTCCCCGTGACGAGAGAAGACCGGCACCTCGAAGTCGTTGCCGCCGAGGCGCCCGATGCTGCCCCAGCTCGCGAACGCCTCGGCGTCGAGCACCACCGGCCCGCGGGTCGCTGGCGCCGGATGCATCTCGTCCCACCAGCGATAGGCGTCGGGCGTCGCCACGGCGACGGGCGGGACGGCGATGAGCGCCGGTGCAGCCGGCGGGCAGGGTCCGAGCCGGTACAGCCGCTCGCCGCGTCCCCAGGCGAGTGCGGCAGGCGCCCCACTCGCGAAGAACGGGACGTCGGCACCGAGGCGGGCGGCCATCAGCAGCAAATCGGGCCGCGGGACTGCGGTGCGGGCGAGGGCGTTCACGGCGTGCAGCACCGCGGCGCCGTCGCTCGAGCCGCCGCCCAGGCCGGCGCGGACCGGGATGCGTTTGGTGAGCGCGATGTCCACGCCGAATTTCGCCCCGGTGGCCTCGAGCACGGCGCGCGCCGCGCGCACCGCGAGGTTCTCGTCGCTGGGCCCCAGGTCCGGACCGTCCACGGTCAACGACACCCGTCCCGCCGCATTCGTGCGGGTGACGGTGATCTCGTCCGCGAGCTCGAGCAGCACGAACGCCGTTTCGATCTGGTGATGGCCGCCGGTCTCGCGGGCCAGCACGCGGAGCAGCAGGTTCACCTTCGCGTGCGCGGTGACCCGCACCGTCTCGCTCACGCGGCGGGCTCCGGCGGGGGAGTGGCGCGTCGCAGGTCGCCCAGGTGCAGGTGCGCGCGCGACAGGGCGTCGAGTCCGAGCAGCGTGATCGGGATGAACCCCGCCAGGTGGAAGGCGAAGGCATACGCGAGGGCCAACGTCGCGGTGATCCCGTAGAACTGCAGCGTGAGGCGCGTACAGTACTCGAAGACGCCCCAAAATCCGGGCGCCGCCGGGATGGCCACGCCGAAGCCGATGAGTCCCTGGAGCAGCAGCGCTCCCTCGGCGGGCACGGGGAGGTGGAACGCGCGGAAGCACAGCGCGAACGCGGCCGCGTTGACGAGCCACAGCACGAGCGACCAGCCGACCACGGCGGCGAAGCGCGCGGGGCTGCGCAGCGCGGCGAGGCCTGCCACCATCCCGTCGGCCAGCGAATGCACCTTGCCGGCCAGCCGCTCCGGCAGCACGGTGGAGGCCACCCGGTCGAGCAACGCGAGCCAGGGGGCGGGACGGAGTGCCACGGCGAACGACACGACCAGGGCCGCCCCGAACACCAGCGCGACGCCCGTCGCCACGCGGGAGACCGGCGAGCCCCCGAGGGTCGCGTGGCTGGGGAACGACGGCGCGGCGATCGCCGCCGCCATCAGCGCGAGCATCATCAGTCCGTCGAAGACACGCTCGACCCCGATCGACGCCAGCGCCGTCGTGAATCGGAGGGGCAGCCCCCGGCTCGCGACCCAGGCGCGGGCGAACTCTCCGGCACGCGCCGGGAGCAGGTTGTTGGCCATGAAGCCGATGGCGGTGGCGTCCCACAGCGGCCGCCAGGGATAGGGCGAGCCGTCCGGCGCGCGCAGCAGCACGCGCCAGCGCAACGTGCGCAGCGGGAAGGTGAGGGTGGCGATCCCGGCCGAGGCGAGGATGAGGAGCGGGTTGGCGGTCCGCACTCCGGCCAGCACGTCGTGGAGGTCCACGTCGTGCACCGCCCAGGCGAGGAAAGCGGCGGTGACCGCGATCCCCAGCAGCCACGTCCAGCGCGAGGGCCGTCTAGGCGCCGGGCTGGGCGGCGAGGTCAACGAGATCGCAGACCTCCTCGAACATCGCGGGGAGGTCTTGGGGCGGAGCCCGCCGGGCCAGGCTCCGCAACTCCTTCACACGGGCTAACGCCCGGTCCCCCTGATAAAGGAGCGTCCGGACGTCCACGACCGGCAGCGTCTCGACGATGGACGCTGCTGGGCGAGGACTGGTGGGTGCGACGGCCTCGGCGACCGGAGTGGGCGGAGTTTCCAGGCCCAGCAGTTCCTGCAGCGATGCCGGTCCGACGCCCTCGGCGACCATGCGGTCGTACGTGATCCACGAGCCCACGATGTCCGGCGTCTCTGCCGGCGTCTCCGACATCTCATTGAGGAACAGCGGGGGCATCGCGGGCTTGACCGGTTCCGGCTCTGGCTCGGGCTCCGGCGCCGTGACCAGGGCGGCGGGTGCCGGCAGCGGCAGTTCGGGGAGCTCGAGCTCCTCGATCGGGATGATGGGCGTCGTCTGCGCGAAGAGACTCGGCTGCGGCTCCTCCAAGGCGGTGCCGAGCGGTTGCGCGCCGGGGAACGACACAAGGTTCGGCGGGGAGGCGGGTGGGGACGCCGGCACCGCCAGCCGGCGGAGCTGCACCGCGACTCCGGCGAGGCCGTCGGCGACGGGAGCGTCGTCGCCGCTCCCCGCGGCGGCGAGCAGCTCGCTGGCGTGCCGCAGAGCGGCGGCGAACTGCGCCGGCTCCTGCACCGCGTGTCCCAGCGCGACCGCTTCGCGCGCGGCCTCCACGAAGTCGCTGAGACTCCTGGGAAGCGGTCCTTCGCCGGCGACGGCGAGAGCGCGAAACGTCCCGGCCAGCGTGTGGACGCGCAGCTCGCGCTGCGTCACGCTGGGCGCGCGCTCGATCGCATCGGCCGCGAGGCGCAGGTGCTCGCCATGGCTCACGAGCTCCATCCGCGACAGCGGGGCAGCTTGGGCGGCGCCCGCGCCGCGCTGCACGATGTGCGGACCGACGTCGTCGTAATAGAGATCGCTGATGGGTATGATGGCCGGCTCGCGATCGAAGAACCGTGCGAGCTGGCCCGCGAACGCGCGCAGCGGTGCGGCTTCGGGGTCCGGCTTGCCGCGCTCGGCCACTTCGCGCGCCGCCTGGGCGATCGCGGTCCCTGCGTGCTGGAAGAAGTCCGGGGCGGCCGCGGGGGGGCTGCCGGCGCCGCCGCCGCGCAGCACCTCGTTCACCGCCCGGTCGATTCCCTCGAGCACGTCGGGGAGCGGGGGCAGGTCGTTGAGCGCGGCGAGCCCGCGCAGTGGTTGCAGGGTCCGCAGGACGTGCTGCAACGGCTCGCGCGACGGCGCGGCGGCCCGTAGCGCGGTGGCGGCACGATCCAGCGCGGCGGCGATGGCGGCACCCTCGCGCGCCACGAACGCGCGGGCGCCCGCATCGAGCCCACCGCCCGACGGCTCGACCTGCCGCGTCACGGGCGAGGGGCGTCCCGAGATCTGCTCCAGCTCGTGGGCCAGCCCTTCCGCCCGTGCCGTGTCGGCGTCGGTCCACGCCGCGCCGCGGCGGATCAGGATCTTCAGGTCGTCGACGGTCCGGATCGCGATCTGGCGCGTGCCCGGGTCCCACCCCCGTCGCCCCTCCCGCAGGCTGCGGGCGAGGGATTCGAGTCCTGCGGCGGCGCGCGCGATCGGGGTCTGATTCGCCATCAACGCGCTGCCGCGCAGCGCGCGCGACAGGCGCACGAACTCGTCGGCTGCGGGAGCACCCTCGGGGGCGAGCAGGGCGTCCAGGCGCTCCAGGTACTCCCCCGCCTCGAGGGCGAAGAAGTCGGCCATCGCGAGCGGGACGCCGGAGGGGTGGGTCATGGTGCAAACAAAATACGAAAGCCGTCAGCTTTCAGCCATCAGCCGTCCCGCTCCGGGCCGCGGCAACGAGGTGTCGCATCCGGCGCACGGCCTCTTCCAGGCCCCAGAACACCGCATTGCTCACGATACTGTGGCCGATGTTGAGCTCCTCGATCCGGGCGATGGCGGCGACCGGTTGGACGTTCCGGTAGGTCAGGCCGTGGCCGGCGTGCACCGCGAGGCCGCGAGCGCCGGCGTGCTGCGCGGCGCGATCCAGTGCGGCCAGCGCGCGGCCGCTGCGCTCCCAGGTATGCGCGTAGCGGCCGGTGTGCAGCTCGACGGCTGCGGCGCCGAGTGCGGCGGCCCGGTCGATGGTGCGGCGATCGGGGTCGATGAACAGGCTGACGCGGATTCCCGCGTCGCGCAGGCGGCCCACCGTCGCCGCGACGCGCCGGTCGCGCGCGCC
>DATGDE010000413.1:0-5678 GCA_035311125.1 Gemmatimonadales bacterium | reverse complement strand
CACGCTCCGCAAGTTCGGGCTGTGTCGCATCTGTTTCCGTGAGCTGGCGCTTCGCGGGGAAATCCCCGGCGTCCGCAAAGCCAGCTGGTAGGCGGGAGGCGAGATGAATCTGACTGATCCCGTCGCCGATATGCTCACCCGGGTGCGCAACGCCTGCACGGCGGGGCACCGCCGGGTGGACATGCCGGTGTCGAAGCTGAAGGTGGAGATCGCCCGGATCCTGCGCGACAACCATTACATCCAGGACTTCAAGGTCCTGGACGATGGCCGCTTCGGTCTGCTGCGCCTCTATCTGAAGTACCACAACGACGCGCCGGTGATTCGCGAGCTGGTACGCGTCTCGACGCCGGGCCTGCGGCGCTACGTGAAGGCGCGCGAGATCCCGCGCGTGAAGAACGGACTGGGGATGGCGATCCTCAGCACGCCGCAAGGCGTGATGTCGGACCGCGACGCGCGGACCGCCCGGGTGGGCGGCGAGCTGCTCGCGGTGGTCTGGTAGGAGGCCCGCCATGTCGCGCATCGGCAAGCGTCCGGTCCCGCTCCCCAAGGGCGTGACGGCGACGATCTCGGGCGAGGGGCGGACCATCACGGTGAAGGGTCCCAAGGGCGAGCTCAGCCGGACGGTGCACCCGGATCTGACGCTCGCGCTCGAGGACGGCACGGTCTCGGTGCGGCGTCCCTCCGACGAGCCGCGCCACAAGGCGTTGCACGGGCTCACCCGCACGCTCGTGGCGAACATGGTGGAGGGCGTCTCCCACGGCTTCAGCCGCGCCCTCGAAATCCAGGGCGTCGGCTACAAGGCCGAGGTCAAGCCGTTCGGCGTGCAGCTGGTCGTCGGGTTCTCGCACCCGGTGCCGTATCACGCGCCGAAGGGCATCACGATCACGGTGGAGAACAACGTGCAGGTGAAGGTCACGGGCGTGGACAAGGAGCTGGTGGGACAGGTGGCGGCCGAGCTGCGCAACGTGCGCCCGCCGGAGCCGTACAAGGGCAAGGGCATCCGTTACGCGGGCGAGCAGGTGCGGCGCAAGGCGGGCAAGACCGCCCAGGCGGCGAAGTAGCCATGCGCGCGATTCGCAAGATCAAGACGCAGGCGGACCGACGCGCGCGCCGGCACTTGCGGGTGCGCAAGCGCGTGAGCGGCAGCGCGGCGCGGCCCCGGCTGGTGGTGTTCCGCTCCTCCAAGCACATCTACGCCCAGCTGGTGGACGACGAGCGCGGTGTGACCCTGGTGGGCGCGGCCGACACGAGCGAGGGGATCCAGCTCGAAGGCAAGGGCAAGACGGCGAAAAGCTTCGCGCTGGGGCGACTGATCGCCGCGCGGGCCAAGGAGAAGGGGATCGCCCGGGTTGTCTTCGACCGCGGCGGCTATCAGTACCACGGGCGCGTCAAGGCAGTTGCCGAAGGCGCCCGCAAAGGCGGATTGGAGCTCTAGCATGGAAGAACAACTGCCGGGCGCGCAGGCGCCCGAGACGGCGGCCCCTCTCACCACGCCGCCCGCGCCCGAGACGGCACCGGCCGCGGTCGAGACGCCACCCGAGCATCACCGGCGCGGCGGGCGCGGCGGTCGCGGCGGCGGGGGACGGGGCGGGCATGGTCATGGTCGCGGCCGCGGCGGGGAGCGTGGCCCCGGCGGCGACCGCGGCGGCCGTGAAGGCGATGGCATGGTCGAGAACGTCATCGCCATCAATCGCGTGGCCAAAGTGGTCAAGGGCGGCCGGCGCTTCAGCTTCAATGCCCTGGTCGCCGTGGGCGACGGGCAGGGGCACGTGGGCGTCGCGACCGGCAAGGCCAACGAGGTGAGCGAGGCGGTGCGCAAGGCCGTGGAAGCCGCCCGGCGCAACACGGCGGAGGTGCCGCTGACCGGCGGCACGATCCCGCACGAGATCGTGGGGTCGCACGGCGCCGGCCGAGTGCTGATGAAGCCCGCGGCGAGCGGCACCGGCGTGATCGCCGGCGGCCCGGTCCGGGCGGTGCTCGAGTGCGCCGGCGTACGCGACATCCTGACCAAGAGCCTGGGGTCCACCAATCCCCACAACATGGTGCGGGCCACGATGAACGGGCTCACACGGCTCACGACGGCGCGTCGCGTGGCCAAGGAGCGCGGCGTGGAAATCGAGGCGATTCACTACAAGGCCCGCCAGGAGGCCACCCGTGGGTAGGCTGCCGCCGACGCGGAAATACCGCAAACGGAAGCGCAGCACCGATCCGGTGCTGCCGCCCGTCGGGAAGGGCAAGCTCGAGATCCGCCAGACGCGATCCGGCTCGGGAAAGCCGGCGCGGGTGAAGCGCACGCTCGAGGCACTCGGTCTGAAGCACCACCAGGACGTCGTCGTGCACGCCGATCACCCCGCGTTGCGCGGCATGCTGTACCAGGTGCGGCACCTCGTCAGGGTGACGCCGGTCAAGGGATAGGGACGATGGCCAAGGCAAAAGCGAAGGCAAAACCGGCCAAGCGGGCCGCGCCGCGCCGCAAAGCGGCGGAGGGCGCGGCGGAGCCGCGCGCGATCACGCTGTCCACGCTGCGGCCGCCGCGCGGGTCCACCCACGCGCGGCTGCGGGTAGGACGGGGGCCGGGCTCGGGAATCGGCAAGACGTCGGGACGCGGGCAGAAGGGCCAGCGGGCCCGCGCCGGCGGCACGGTCCGGCCCGGGTTCGAGGGCGGTCAGATGCCCCTGATCCGGCGCATTCCCAAGCGGGGCTTCACCAATCCCTTCCGGGAGCCGGCGCAGGTCGTGAACGTGCGCCACCTGGGCCTGCTCGCCGAGGGCGCCGAAGTGACGCCGGAGACCCTGTTCGGGGCGGGGTTGGTGCGCCGGCCCGACACGCCGATCAAGCTGCTCGGCATGGGGGAGGTGCAGCGCCGCTTCACGGTGAAGGGCGTCGGGGTGTCGACGTCGGCGCGGCAGAAGATCGAGGCGGCCGGCGGGACGATCGAGGTACCGAGCGCGTGACCGCCCCGCGCATCCCGAACCTGTTCAAGGTGCCGGAGCTGAAGGAGAAGATCCTCTTCACGCTCCTGTGCCTCCTGATCTACCGCGTCGGCGCGCACATCGCGACGCCGGGGGTGAACCTCGCCGCGCTGGCGGACTACGCCAACCAGTCGCGCGGGACGCTGTTCGGGCTGTACGATCTGTTCTCGGGCGGCGCGCTGGCGCGGGCCAGCGTCTTCGCGCTCGGCATCATGCCCTACATCTCCGCGAGCATCGTGTTCCAGCTTGCGGGTCCGGTGTTCCCGATCATCGAGAAGATGCAGCGGGACGAAGAGGGGCGGAAAACGCTGACCCAGTGGACCCGCTACCTCACCGTCGTGCTGTGCCTGTTCCAGGCGTACGGATACGCGCTGTTCGTGGAGACGCAGATTCCCGGCGCGGTCGCGCACGCGGGCTTCGGCTACCGGCTGACCACGGTGCTCACGCTCACCACCGGCGGCGTGTTCGTCATGTGGCTGGCCGAGCAGATCACCGAGCGGGGGCTGGGCAACGGGCAGAGCCTCATGATCTTCTTCTCGATCGTGGAGCGGATCTGGCCCGAGACGATCCGCACCTTCGAAGCGCTGCAGGCCCACTCGCTGCGCTTCGGCGTGCTGCTCGTGATCCTGGTGATCATGGTGCTCGTGGTCGCGGGCACGGTGGCGGTGACGGTGGCGGCCCGCCGCATCCCGATCCAGATACCGCGCAAGGTGATGGGACGGGGCCGCATCGCCGAAGGGCGCAAGACGTTCATCCCGCTGCGCATCAATTCGTCCGGCGTGATGCCGATCATCTTCGCGCAGTCGCTGATCATCGTGCCGGGGACGCTGGCGACGTTCAGCAACGTCCCGTGGCTCAAGCAGCTGGCGAACTACTTCTCGGTCACGTCGCCGGTCTACCTGGTGTCGATGTTCCTGCTGATCGTGTTCTTCGCCTACTTCTACACGTCCATCATCTTCAATCCCGTGGACCTGGCGGAGAACCTCAAGAAGCAGGGTGGGTTCATTCCCGGGGTCAAACCCGGCGCCGCGACGGCCGACTACATCGACGAGGTGCTGTCGCGCATCACGCTGCCCGGCGCCCTGTTCCTCACCGTGGTGGCGCTGTTGCCGATCGTCATCGGCAACGTGCTCAACATGCCGTTCGGGTTCGGCGGCACGGCACTGCTGATCGTCGTCGGGGTGGCGCTCGACACGGTGCAGCAGGTGCAGCAGCACCTCCTGCTGCGGCACTACGACGGCTTCATGAAGGAAGGCCGCATCAAGTTCCGCGGCCGCACCCGCTAGAGACCCATGTTCATCCTGCTGCTCGGCGCGCCGGGCTCGGGCAAGGGAACGCAGGGCCAGATCCTGTCGCAGCGCCTCGGCATACCGAAGATCGCCACCGGGGACATCATTCGCGGGGCCATGAAGGCCGGCACGCCGCTGGGACTGCAGGCCAAGACCTTCTACGACGCCGGCAAGCTCGTCCCCGACACGCTGATCCTCGAGCTGATCAAGAACGAGCTGTCCAAGCCGGAAGCGGAGCAGGGCGCGATCTTCGACGGCTTCCCCCGCACCGCGGCGCAGGCCGAGCTGGTGGAGAAGACGCTCACCGCCCGGGGGCAGCGACTCGCGCACGTGCTGCTGCTCGACGTCCCCGAGGAGGAGCTGGTGAAGCGGCTGCACGCCCGGGCGCTGCAGGAGGGCCGCGCGGACGATACTCCCGAAGCCATCCGCACTCGGCTCCTCACCTACCACAGGGATACCGCCCCGCTCGTGGCCTACTACGGCCAGCGCGGCGTGGTACACCGGGTGCCGGGCGTCGGCACCGTGGAGGAGATCGCCGAGGCGATCAAGCGGATCCTGGGACGATGATCACGCTCAAGTCGCCGCGCGAGATCGAGACGATGGCCGCGGCCGGCCGCATCGTCGCCGAAACGCTGGCGCTGATGGGCCGCACCGTGCGGGCCGGCATCTCGACCAAGGAGCTCGACCGGCGGGCCGAGGAGTTCATCCGCAGCCATCCCGGCGCGCTGCCTTCGTTCAAGGGCCTGTACGATTTCCCCGCCACGCTGTGCACCTCGATCAATCAGGAGGTCGTCCACGGCATTCCATCCGCCAAGCGGGTCCTCAAGGATGGGGACTTGATCAGCGTGGACGTGGGCGTGCAGCTCGAAGGGTTGCACGCCGACGCGGCGGCGACCTTTCCGGTCGGCGCGGTGACGCCGCAGGTCCACCGGCTGCTGCAGGTGACGCAGGAGGCGCTGGCGGCCGGCATCGCCCAGGCGAAGGCGGGGAACCACGTAGGCGACATCGGCCACGCGGTGCAGGAGGTGGCGGAAGCCGCGGGCTACTCGGTGGTGCGGGAGATGGTGGGGCACGGCATCGGCTCGAGCTTCCACGAGGAGCCGCAGGTCCCGAACTTCGGGAAGCCGAAACGGGGGCCGCGGCTCGTGGCCGGGATGACGATCGCCATCGAGCCGATGGTGAACATCGGCGGCGCCGACATCCGGACCCTGGCGGACAAGTGGACCGTCGTGACGGTGGACGGATCGCTCTCGGCGCACTTCGAGCACACGGTGGCGATCGGGGAGAACGGGGCGGCGCCGCGGATCCTCACCCAGCTGTCGAAGAACGGGCACTAGCTCGCGACAGCTTCCCGCTCCAACCGCTGGGCCTCCTCCAACAACGCTGCTCCCGATGTCGGATCGCCGAGTGATTCGAC
>DATGDE010000412.1:0-13286 GCA_035311125.1 Gemmatimonadales bacterium | reverse complement strand
CGCTCGAAGTACGCCCGCGACACATCGTTGAGGCGCACCGGGAACTGAAACGCCGCGAGCCGCTCGAGCGCCGCCGCGAGGAGATAGATCGCGTTGTCCGGGACGGGCAGCGAGCTATGGCCGCCCGGATTGTGGACCTCGAAGCGCACATCGTGGTACACTTTCTCGCTCGCTTCCACGACGCGGGCGAGGCGGCGCCCACCCCGCTCCAGGGGATCGCCGGCATCGCCATTGACGCAGTACTGCGCGTCGATCAGATCGCGCCGATTGGCGAGCAGCCAGCGCACGCCGTTGTCGACGCCGGTCTCCTCCCCGGCGGTCAGGGCGAGGATGATGTCGCGGTCGGGGACGAAGCCTTCCCGCTTGAGGCGGATCAGCGTGGCGACGAAGATCGCCGCCATATCCTTGATGTCGCTGGTCCCGCGCCCGTAGAAGTATCCGTCACGCTCGGTCAGGGTGAACGGGTCGAGCGACCAGTCGGAGGGCAACGCTTCCACCACGTCCAGGTGAGCCAGCAGCAGGATCGGCCTCCGCCTTCCCGTCCCCCGCAGGCGGGCGACCAGATTGCGGTTCTTCTCGCCCGCCCCGACCACCACGACGTCGGAATCCGGGAATCCGGCGGCCCGGAGCCGGACAGCCATCGCGGCCGCGGCCGGTGTCGTATTGCCGTGATCGAGGGTGGTATTGATGCCGATCAACTCCGCCAGGAGCTCCCGGGCAAGTTGCCGGTCGCGATCCCCCGGCTGCTGCGCCCAGGCCGGCGCCGTGACGGCGAATGCCCCCAGCATCAGGACACAGAGACGGACCAACGGATGTCGCACTGGCACGACGCGCTCCTCACCCGGTGAGTCGGGAGGAATATATTGAGGCCATGACCGCCGCTACTCCCGCGTGCCCGCACTGCGGAACCCCCGTGCCCGCGGGCGCCCGCGCCTGCTCGAACTGCGGCGCCGACGTCTCGGGGCAGCAGGGCCAGGTGGCCACGGCGTATTCCGCGCCCGGCACGGCGATGCGTATGGGCATCACGCAGGGCAGCCTGCAGGATGCCCTGCAGCGCGCCACGATCGGCGAGTACGAGGTGAAGGGGGAGCTGGGCCACGGCGGCATGGCATCCGTGTTCCTGGCCCACGACATCGCGCTCGACCGCAAGGTGGCCATCAAGGTCATGTCCCCCGCGTTGTTCAGCACGGCGGGCATGGTGGAGCGCTTCAAACGGGAAGCGCGAACGGCGGCCTCGCTCAGCCATCCCCACATCATTCCGATCTTCGCGGTGCGCGAGAGCCCGGAGATCGTGTACTTCGTCATGAAATTCGTCGAGGGCCGCTCGCTCGAGTCGATCGGGCATCAGCTGGGGCAGATGCCGGTCCCGCTGGTCCAGGCGATCCTCTATCAGGTCGGCTCCGCCCTGGGCTACGCGCACCGGCGCGGCGTGGTGCACCGCGACGTCAAGCCGGCCAACATCATGATCGACGCCGACGGCTGGTCGGTCGTTACCGACTTCGGCATCGCCAAGGTCGCCGAGAGCCAGGGGCTCACCCAGACGGGCGCCACTATCGGCACGCCGAGCTACATGAGTCCGGAGCAGTGCGCCGCCAAGCGGGAACTCACCGGCGCCTCCGACCAGTACTCGCTCGGCATCGTGGCCTACGAGATGCTTTCCGGACGCCTGCCCTTCCAGGCAGAAACCACCGTGGGGTTGCTGTTCGCCCACGTCCACGAGACACCGGAGCCGGTCGGCGATCTGCGACCCGACCTGCCCGAGCCGATCGCTGCGGCCGTGATGCGCATGCTGGCCAAGGAGCCGGAGGATCGCTGGCCCGACATCGAGACGGCGGTGGGTGCCCTGGGCGGCACGCCGATCGGTCACGACGATCCGATCCACGCACAATTGGTGGAGCTCGCCGGTGGCCGGGCCCAGTCCCCGGCCGAGACGATCCGGACCCCGATCAGCCCGCTGCCCGCCAATCGCATGGCCGCGCCGCCGGCCACGCGCACCGCGACGCCCCAGGAGCGGCGCCCCGTCACGCGGACCGGCTCCACGCCACCGCCGGCCCGCCCCACGCCGGCCGCACGACGGCGTTCTCCCTGGCTCTGGGCGCTCCCGATCCTCGCGGTTGCCGGGATCGCCGCCTGGTGGTTCCTCGGACGCGGCACCGAGGCGCCGCCGGCGACGCTGACGAGCGCGGCAACGTCGGCCGCCGTCGAAACCGTGAAGGTCGTCGAGCCGGCTCGACCGGAAACCGTGCGCCTCGGCACCCCTGCCCCCACCCTCCCTCCGACCCAGGTGAGCGACAGTGCACGAGCCCCTGTGGCGCCGCGTCCTGCCCCGCGGAACCGGCTCGATCGAGCGGAGGAGAACGCCTATCGCCTGACCGAGGCGAATGCCGCGGCCCGGCGTATCGGCGCGGCGGCCGCTGGTGCCAGTGCCGCGGAGCTCGCGGCCGGCGATTCGGACGCGCGCGCCGCCGAGGGGCTGGCGCGCGCCGGACGCTACGCCGAAGCGAGCGCCCGGCTCGCGGCCGCCATGACGGCCTGGACCAACGCCCAGACCGCGGCGCAAGGGCGCCCGAGGCGGGAAGGACGCCTCGCGGCGCGAACCGAGCTGGAGCAGGTGGCGGCCGAATTCGCCGCTGCGTTCAGCGCCAAGAGCCTGCCGCGGCTGCGGGTGGTGTACCCGCGAATGACCGAAGCGCAGGCCCAGGAGTGGGGGCAGCTGTTCCTGCAGGCGCGCGACATCACCATGCAGCTCAACATCGGCAATGTGAATCGCATCGGCCCAGCGGAGGTCGAGGCGACGCTGGCGGGTTCCTACGAGTTCACGGACATGCGGGGCGGCAGCGCCGAGAGCCGGACGGTGAGCTGGGCGGCGACGCTGCGTCTGACGCCCATGGGGTGGCGGATCATCGCGCTGCGCTGAGGAAGGCCTATGGAGACGAAGTCCCACGGGCTGACGGTCTCCCTCGCGGCGTTGTCGATCGCGGGCGGGCTGTGCGCCCAGGGCCGAGTGCGCGGCGTCGCCTATGACAGCTTGCTCGGCCGGCCCCTCGCCGGCGCCTCCGTTTGGCTACGCGACCTCGACCGCAGCACGCTCACCGATTCCACCGGCCGCTTCACCCTGAACGACGTCCCCACCGGTCCCCATGTGTTCCTGCTGGATCATCCCGACCTGGACAGCGCCGGATTGGGGATCGTCGCGGCGGCGCTGACGGTCGAGCGGGACCGGGAGGTCGTGCTCGCCGTCCCCTCCATCGGCACGATCTGGCGCCGGCTGTGCGGCCGAAGCATCAGCGGCGCCGACAGCGCCATCGTCTTCGGTGCGGTCCGGGACGCCGATTCCCGCAGGCTCCTGTCCGGCGTGGGGGTGACCGTGGTGTGGCCACACCTCACACTGGCCGCGCTCCGTCACGAGGGCGTAGAGACGCGAGCCGACAGTGCAATGACGGACAGCACGGGGACCTACCGGATCTGCGGGGTGGCGACGGGGCTGAACGTGCACGCGCAGGCGCGGGCGGGCTCGTTCGCCACCGGCATCGTTCAACTGATGGCGGGCGAGCGTCCTGTCGCGCGACGCGACTTCTCCCTCAGCCGGATGCCGGTTGGCGACTCCAGTCGCGGCGGGAGCACGCTGACCGGCCGGATACGCTCCAGCACCGGGCGCCCGGTCGCCGAGGCGGTCGTCGTGCTCGAGGGCGTGGATTCGGCGGTCAGTGATGCGGAGGGCCGGTTCACCCTGACCCGCCTGCCGGGAGGGACCCAGTGGCTGCGAGCGCGGGCGGTCGGCTTCGCTCCGAGGGAAACGGGCGTCGATCTGCCGAGCAGCGGCGTCGATTCGCTGGATCTGGAGCTCCACGCGATCACGGAACTCGACACCATCACGGTGGTGGCGACTGCACGCACGCGGCGCGTGCTGCGGGAAGTGGACGAGCGGCGGAAGCTCGGCCTGGGCTATGCGCTGGGACCGGACGAGATACAGCGGCGCGTGACGCTGCGATCCGTCCTGCAGAGCTTCCCCTCCGTCACCGTGCAGGGGACCATGAACTCGTTCACGGTCTTCATGCGCAGCGGGAGCATGTCGCGCGCCTACTGCGTCGCCGACCTGCGCATCGATGGCATCCCCTCGACGTGGGATCTGCTCTCGTCGTACGAGCCCAAGGACATCGCGGCGGTCGAGGTGTATCCTCGCGCATCCACCGTCCCCCTCCAATACCAGAACGTCGCCAGCACGTGCGGCATGGTGCTGGTGTGGACGAAGTACCTGCGCTGACCCGGCCCAATTCTGTCTATCCCATGCCGCGCCGGTCCAGGCTGCGGTACTGAATTGCCTCGCTCACATGCTTCGGCTGCAGCTCGCCGGCGCCGTCCAGATCCGCCACGGTCCGCGCGATCTTCAGCACCCGGTGATAGCCGCGCGCCGAGAGCCCGAGGCGCGTGATGGCTGACCGCAACAGCCCGTCGGCGCTGTCGGAGACGCGGCAGAACGCGCGGATGTCGCGCGGTGCCATGTGCGCATTGGCGTAAAGACCCGTCCGCCTGGCGAAGCGCTCCCGCTGCACCAGCCGCGCCCGCTCCACCCGCTCGCGAATCGCCTCACTCGGCTCCCCCCCGCCCCCGCCCCGCTCCGACAGCGCCTGATAGGCGACCGCCGGCACCTCGAGATGCAGATCGATGCGGTCGAGCAGCGGCCCCGAAACCCGCGCGAGATAGCGCTGCACCCCGAGGGCACCGCACGCGCAGTGGTGCTGCGGGTCGCCGAACCAGCCGCACGGACACGGGTTCATCGCGGCGGCGAGCATGAAGCGCGCGGGATAGGCGAGGCTCATCGCCGCCCGGGCGATGGTCACCGTGCCATCCTCCAGCGGTTGGCGCAGCACCTCGAGCACGTTCTTCCGGAACTCCGGCAGCTCGTCGAGGAACAGCACGCCGCCATGGGCCAGACTCACCTCTCCCGGACGGGGATACGATCCCCCGCCGATCAGCCCGGCGTCGGAAATGGTATGATGGGGCGCCCGGAACGGCCGGCGCGCCACGAGCGATTCGCCGAGCGGCAGCACGCCGGCCACCGAATGGATCTTGGTCGTCTCCAGCGCCTCCTCGAGGCTCATGCTGGGGAGAATGGTCGGGATGCGACGCGCCAGCATCGTCTTGCCGGACCCGGGCGGCCCCACCATCAGGAGGTTGTGAGCCCCCGCCGCGGCCACCTCGAGGGCGCGCTTCGCGTGCGGCTGCCCCTTCACCTCGGCGAAGTCCACGTCATCCCGCGCCCGCTCGGCGAAGAGGCGCGAGACGTCCACATCGGCGGCCGGCAGCTCGGCCCGGGCATCGAGAAAGTCGGCCAGCTCGCCCAGATTCGCGGCGCCGAGCACCCGGAGTCCGGCCACCACACCGGCCTCGGGCAGGTTCTCCTTCGGGAGGACGAGCGCCTCCGCTCCGGCGGCGCGCGCCGCCAAGGCCACCGGCAGCGCCCCTCGCACCGGCCGGATCGCGCCCTCCAGACCCAGCTCGCCGAGCAGCACCACGTGGCCCAGTCGCTCGGTCGAGATCTGCTCGGTGGCGGCGAGGATGCCGATGGCGATCGGCAGGTCGAACGCGGAGCCCTCCTTGCGCACGTCGGCCGGGGCGAGGTTCACCGTAATGCGCCGCAGCGGGAACTTGAATCCGGTGTTCGCGATCGCCGAGTAGACGCGCTCGCGACCCTCCTTCACGGCTCCCTGCGGCAGCCCGACGGTGGCGAAGGTAGGCAGACCGTTGGCGATGTCGGTCTCGACGTCGACCAGATAGGCGTCGATGCCGAGGACGGCAGCGGAACGGATGCGGGCGAGCACCCCTCATGGTGGGAACGAACCGGCATCCCGACGTAACCGAAACTACGCCTGGCGACTCCCTGCGAACGCAAGCACCGGTGGCAAAGGATGACGCAACGGCGTAGTATCTCCCGGCCGACTTCCACAACCTGACGGATTTCCCATGCGCCTCGCCCGGCTGCCGGTCGTTCTCATCCTGACACTCGCGCTCGCTCACCCTGCCCTTCGCGGGCAGCAGCCGACGGGTCGCAGGCGGGCGGTTCCGGCCGATACTACGAAGCGCGACACGACGTCCGACTCGCTCAGCCGCTTCCTCGGGCGCTTCCACTATCGCGCCCTTGGCCCCGCGGCGTATTCGGGCCGGGTGACGGCGATCGCGGTTCCGAAAAGCGCCGAGCCGCGCCCCAAGACGTTCTACATCGGCGCAGCGGGCGGCGGCGTCTGGAAGACCACGAACGGCGGCGTGACCTGGTCGTCGGTCTCCTCGGGACTGGGCAGCGAGACGATCGGCGACATCGCCGTCGCCCCTTCCGACAGCCAGATCGTGTGGGCCGGCACCGGCGAGAAGAACAGCCTCCGCTCCCAGTACTGGGGCGACGGGGTCTACAAGTCCACCAACGGCGGCAAGAGCTGGACGAAGATGGGCCTCGTCGAAGCCCGAGCCATCGGCCGCATCGTGATTCATCCGGCCGGTCCGGACACGGTGTACGTGGCCGCGCTGGGCCATCTGTGGGGACCGAACCCCGAGCGCGGCATCTACAAGACCACCGACGGCGGCAAGACGTGGTCGCGCATTCTCTTCGTGGACGACACCACGGGCTTCGTGGACCTGGCGATGGACCCGGGCGACCCCAACACGCTCTACGCGGCGGCGTGGCACCGGCTGCGCTGGGGCGGCAGTCATATGGAGGGCGTCGGCAAGGGAAGCGGTATTTACAGGACGACCGACGGCGGAAAGTCCTGGACGCGGCTCACCGACTCGACCCGGCACAACGGTCTCCCCGCCGATCACATCGGGCGCATCGGTCTCGCCATCTCGGCGCAGAACCCGAAGCTCGTGTTCGCGATGATCCAGGTGGACCGCGGCGTCACCGACCCCGCCCAGGGGCGCTTCGGCGGCGTGTTCCGCTCCGCCGACGCCGGCGCGACCTGGACGCAGGTCAACGACCTGCAGGCGGTCCCCCACTACTACTACGACGCGATCTTCGTCGACCCGACCGACTCCCAGCACGTATTCGTCGCCACGAGCCCGTTGCTCGAGAGCAAGGACGGCGGGCGGACCTTCGCCCCCGAATCGCTCGCGGACGTGCACGTGGATCACCACGCGCTGTGGATCGACCCGCACGACGCCGCGCACCGCATCCTGGGCAACGACGGCGGCGCCTACGTGACGTTCGACGCCGGCAGGGCCTGGTGGCACATGCCGCTGCCCATCGGGCAGTTCTACACGGTGATCGTGGACAGTTCGCTCGTACCCTACCAGATCTGCGGCGGGCTGCAGGACAACGGCGTGTGGTGCGGACCCAGCGCCACCCGCGACTCGAGCGGCATCGGCGACGAGGACTGGTATCCGGTGAACGGCGGCGACGGCATGTGGGTGCAGATCCCGCCGCACGATCCCTGGACGGTGTATTCGGGCTGGCAGTTCGGCAACGTGTCGCGCCTCGACTTGCGCACCTGGCAGCGCGACGACATTCAGCCCGAGTCGCTGGACGCCGGCGAAGAGAGCGGCTACTCCTACACCTGGGGCTGGACCACGCCGATTCTCATCTCCTCCCACGACTCCGGCACTGTCTACCTCGGCGGCAACCGGCTCTTCCGCCTGCGCCTGGGCGGTCGCGACTGGGAGGCGCTCGGTCCCGATATGACGCGCACGCCCCGCCAACAGCCGGCGCCCGAGGCCGGCCATACGAGCTATCACGCCATCTTCTCGATCGCCGAGAGCCCCCGCACGCCCGCCGTGCTGTGGACCGGCAGCGACGACGGCCTGATCTGGGTGTCGCGCGACACCGGGCGGACCTGGACCAACACGACCACGAACTTCCCGCATGGCGCGCCCACCGACTGTTTCGTCTCCACCATCGTGGCGTCGGCCCACGCGGATGGGGCGGCCTGGGTCGCGCTCGACTGCCATCACCGCGACGACTACCGGCCGCACGTCTGGCACACCGCCGATTTCGGGCGGACCTGGACCGAGCTCGTAGCGGGTCTGCCCGCGGATCGCGGCAGCCTGACGGTGCTCGAGAGCCCGCGCAATCCGCTGGTGTTGTGGGTCGGGACGGCCGACGGCGTGTACGCGACCGTGGACGGCGGAGCACGCTGGCGGCGCTTCGGCGGGACGTTCCCGCACGTGATGGTCGAAGCGCTGGCGATGTCCTGGCGCCAGCACGATCTCGTCGTCGGCACGCACGGGCGCGGCGTCTACGTGGTCGGCGTCGGGCCGCTGGAGGAATACAGCGATTCCCTGCTGACGCTGCCGGTACAGCTGTTCGACGTGCCGCCCGCCTACCAGTTCCGCTGGCGGGACACGCGGCCCAGCGACGGTAGCGCCTCGTTCCTGGCACCCAATC
This sequence comes from Gemmatimonadales bacterium, assembly GCA_035311125.1. Taxonomy (GTDB): domain Bacteria; phylum Gemmatimonadota; class Gemmatimonadetes; order Gemmatimonadales; family GWC2-71-9; genus DASTHG01. The sequence goes on along the minus strand of DATGDE010000412.1, from coordinate 4,915 downwards.
CGCCGCGCGGCGCGGTCATCGGCTACTACGTCCGGAACCTGCAGGAAGACGGGGTCAAGCTGGTCATCACGGCGGCATCGGGCGACACAGTGCGGACCCTGACCGGCTCCGGGATCCCCGGACTGCAGCAGGTCGTCTGGGATCTCACGAGCCAGCGGCCGAGACCGCGCGGGCTGGGCGATCCGACCTCACGCGACGAACTGCGCCGCGTGCCGCCGGGCAACTACGTCGTGCACCTCACGCTCGGCGCGCGCAAGCTCGAGCGACCCATTGTCGTCACCGAATTGCCGCCGGACCGGCTGGGACGGATCCGGTGATCTTGCATCGCTCACTTTCACCAATGGAGACGCTATGCGAAGCATGCTGAGCATGGGAACGGTCGCGTTGGTCGCGTTGGGTGCCTGTCAGAAGCCGCCCGAGACTCCAGCCCAGGCGCAGGCGCGCATGGAGCAGGAGGCAGCAGCATTGAGAACGCAGGTCCAGACGCTGGCGAGCGGCTGGGAGCGCTGGACCGCCGCCGGCCAAGCCGATTCGATTGCCGCCATCTTCGTGGATCAAGGATACGAGCTGCCGCCGAACGCGCCGCCGGTTCACGGGCGGGACGCCATCAAGGCGTTCCAGACCCAACTCGCTTCGATGGGCCAGTCGACGATTCATCTCAGCGTGGACGAGGTGATGGCCAACGGCCCGGTCGGCGTCGCCCGCGGCGCGTATGAATTCGCACTGGTGCCCGGACCGGCCGCACCGGCCGGAATGACTGCGCTCGCGGACACCGGCAAGTGGGTGGGCGCCCTGCGCCAGAGCGACGGACAATGGCGCTTCACGTCGATGATGTGGAACAGCAATATCCCGCTGCCGCCGCCGCCCGCGCCGGCGCCAGCGCCCCGTCGCAGAGGGTAACGAAACGTGGCTTCCCGGGCAGGCTTCAAGGCCGGCCTCGTCCTGGCTGCCGTAGCCAGCGGCGGTGCCGCCCACGCGGCCACCCAGGGCTCCGCCATCCTGACCGGGAGGGTATCGGACGCCACCTCGGCGCGCGGCGTGCCCGCGGCCGAGGTGCGTCTGGCCGGAAGCCCGCTCTTCACCCTCACGGATACGCTGGGCGAGTTCCACCTCGCCCAGCTGCCCGCGGGGCCCTTGAGCTTCTTCATCCGCGCGATCGGCTATCGCCCGATCGAGGTGGACGTCGTGCTGGGCGAGGGCGATTCGCTGCATCTGGCCGATGAGGTGCTGGAGCTGCAGCCGTGGCCGATCGTGCTCCCGGGCATCGCCGCGCCGATGGACTCGGCCCAACGCCTCGCGCTCATCCGCACGGGTTTCTACGAGCGCCGCGGGCGGGGATTCGGCGCATTCGCCGAGCAGGACGAGATCAGTCGGTGGAGCCCGCATACCCTGAGCGATGTCCTGCGACACCTCGCCGGCGTGCGCATCACGGCCAACCCTGATTATGGCCGCACGCGACCCCGGGTCGACCTGCGCCAGTACCTCATCGAGATGCGCGGGTGCGGCAACGTGCTGTTCTATCTCAACGGCGTGTCCCTGGGCAGCGCCGGGGACCCGCAGTTCGATCTCGACCTGCTCCTGTTGCCGCAGGATATCACGGCGGTCGAGGTGTACCGTGGCCCATCGGAGATCCCGTTGCAGTTCAACGCGACGAACAGCCTGTGCGGCGTGGTGCTCATCTGGAGCGAGTGACTCGATGCCGCTTGAGCAACCCGTATGGCACTTCGTAGCTTCCCCATGATGTCGACTCGACCGCAGTTGGCCGATTGGGTCTGCCGCGCACTGACCCTCGCGACGTTGGTGCCGCTCGGCGGCTGCGGGTCTTCCTCGACCGCGCCCTCCAGCATGGCGCTGCGCGAAGCGGACCTGGCCGGCGGGTGGACTGTCGCGTTTCAGCTGGGGACTGCCAAGTCGCCCCTGGTGTACGGCAGCCTCGTCATCTCCAGCCAGCACGACCCGCAGCGTCCCGCCTACCTCGTGGCGCAGTTCACGGCGGACTTCCGGCCGTTGCTGGGACGCCAGGTGTCTTGCCTGCAGACCCCGCAGGCGGCGCTCGTGCAGCTGCGGGATTCCGTCTCCATCTCACTCGCACTGACGCCGGATGCGGCGGACTGCGGCCTCGCGGCGGAGGGGCAGTACGCCGCCAATACGTTCACCGGCAATTGGGTCGAGCCCAGCATCACGTCTCAGCCGCAGTCGAGCGGCACCTTCACGATGTGGCGGAAGAGTTGACCGACCTGGACCGCTGGAGGGCCGATACACCGGGCTGCGCCCAGCGCATCCACCTGAACAACGCGGGGGCCGCCCTGCCACCGCGCGTCGTGCTCGATGCGGTCACCGCCCATCTGCGTCGCGAGGCGGAGGTCGGCGGCTACGAGGCCGCCGACGAGGCGGCTGAGGCGGTGCAGCAGACCTATGACGCGCTGGCACGCCTCGTGGGCTGCGCGGCACGCAACATCGCCGTCGTCGAGAACGCGACCGTCGGGTTCGCGCAAACGCTGACGGCCTTCGACTTCCGTCCCGGCGACGTCATCGTGACCACCCGGTCGGACTACGTCTCGAACCAGCTGATGTACCTGTCGCTGGCGCGGCGCGTCGGTGTGGAGGTGCGCCGAGCGGCGGATCTCCCGGAAGGCGGCGTCGATCCGGAGAGTGTTCGATCGCTGCTGGCGGACGGCCGGGTGCGTCTCGTCGCCATCAGCTGGATTCCGACCAATTCGGGACTGATCCAGGCGGCGCGCGCCGTCGGAGCGGTGTGCGCCGCGGCGGGTGTGCCCTATCTCGTCGACGGCTGCCAAGCGGTGGGACAGTTGCCGGTCGCGGTACGTGACCTGGACTGTGATTATCTGGCGGCCACGGCGCGCAAGTTCCTGCGGGGCCCCCGCGGCATCGGCTTTCTCTACGTCTCCGACCGCGCGCTGGCGCGCGGCGATCATCCGTTGCTGGTGGATATGCGCGGCGCCGATTGGACCGCCGCCGACGGCTACCGCCTGTTCGACGGCGCCCGGCGGTTCGAGAACTGGGAGTCCTCCTGCGCTCTGGTACTCGGCCTGGGCGCGGCGGTGCGCTACGCGGAGACCGTCGGCGCGACCGGACACGAGCGGGCGCGGGCGCTCGCCGCCGTGCTGCGCGAACGCCTCGCCGCGATCCCCGGCGTGCGGGTCATGGACCGGGGCAGCGAGCGCGGCGCCATCGTCACCGTCGCCACGGACGGGGCGGACCCGGAAGCGCTCAAGCTGCGGCTGCGGGCGCGGGGGATCAACACCAGCGTCTCGAGTCGCGACGACGCGGTGATCGACATGGACGCGAAGGGCGTGCGGGCGGTGCTGCGTTTTTCCCCGCACTACTACAACACGGAAGATGAGCTCGATGCCGCGGTAGCCGGTTTGCGCGAGGAGTTGCGCGGGGCGACCGGCGTCTAGTTGTCCTTGTCCCGATTCTATCGCGATTCACCCACCAGACTCGCCAGTTCCCCGCGCACGCTGTCGCGCACCGCCCGCCACGGCGCGTAGTCCGGGTCCTCCCGCAACGCCAGGTAGTGGGTGTACGCCTTGACCGCGCCTGCCCTGTCCCCGGTCAGCGCCGCCAGTCGACCTTCTTCGCGCAGGAATTCAGGAAGCGATGCGTTGTACCCCCCGTCCGACGAGAGGTGAGGCCGACGGTGGCTGGCGGCGAGGGCTCCCGCGGTATCGCCGTACTGCACCAGGAGCCGCGCCAGGGTCAGATTGGCGATTTCCTCGATGGGAGGAAGCGGATAAGGACCGTCGAGCGGCAACGGCCCTCCCCGCACGAGAGAATCGAGCCGGAGCAATGCGCCTCGGACGTCGCCGCCGCGCGTCTCGGTCAGGAGCAGATTGATCAGTCCGACACACGCAACATAGCTGTAGGGTCGCTCGACCTCGTGCTCGAGCTGCCGCACGGCGTGCTGCGCACGCGTCGTATCACCATGCCTCAGCCGCCACAGCGCGCTCCAACAGCGCGCGTGCGCGCGCTGGGCGGATGTAGGGGTGGGCGGCGGGGCGCGCCCCTCGGCCGCACGCTCGAGAAATGCCGCCTGCGCGGCTGCCACGCTGTCTCGTGGCCCATCGAGAAACAAGGCATCGCGAACCCGCCACGCCCCGTACACCACCGGGGGCAGTGAGAAGCCAAAGACGAGGTCACCGTGCTGCCAGTCCTGGTAACGACCTCTCCAGCGGGCGAAGAGGCCTCCGTAGACATTCAGGAACCGGTCGCCCAGTGCCACGACGACACGGTCCGCGGCTCGGAGCCCTCGCCCATCCGCTGCGGCGAAATAGGGGATCGGCATGCTATCCGGTGCCGCTGCGAGAAATCGCTCAGCTGCCAAGCTGTCGCCGCGCAACATCGCGAAACGCCACTGGAACGCGGAGACGGCGGTGACGAATCTCCCTCCCCGTGCCGTGGCAGCGAAACGCTCCAACCGCTGCCGGATCAACGCGGTGTCCTGCTGGTAGAACGCCAACTCGAGCAATGGCCACCACGTCCACACACTCTTCGAGGCGAGCTGCATGTCCGGCTCGAGCACCTGGCGGGCCTGCGCTTCCCAATCCCCCACGCCGGCCTCCGCACCGTTGAAGGCCAGGAGCAGGCCCAACTCCCGGCCACCCCCCGGCACGGCCCGCTCCAGCGCACGGTATTGGTCGATGCGCTGCGCCATCGTCCGCGTCGCCCCGAAGCGCCAGCCCGCGACCGCCAGGAGATGGGCCCGCTGGTTTGGCGTCAACTCGTCCTGATGCTCCCATGCAAACCGCGCGTACGCCGTGTCCTCGTCGCGCTCACCGTCGGCGTACGTTTCGAGGGCTGCTGTCACCATCGTCGAGTCGGCGGCAAAGGCGGAGCGGTAGAGGTCTCGTGAGCGTGCCAGGTCTCCCCCCTTGCCCCCCTGGTTCCCAGCCAG
>DATGDE010000411.1:0-8433 GCA_035311125.1 Gemmatimonadales bacterium | reverse complement strand
TCGTACGTGTTCAACGCGACCAAGGACAAGCGCGAGCGCGTCGCCCGGCTGGTCCAGATGCATGCCAACAAGCGCGAGGAGATCGAGTAAGTCCGCGCCGGCGACATCGCGGCCGTGATCGGGCTCAAGGAGACGCGCACGGGCGACACCCTCTCCGACGAGTCGAAGCCGGTCATCCTCGAGGCGATGAAGTTCCCGAACCCGGTGATCGACGTCGCGATCGAGCCCAAGACCAAGGCGGACCAGGACAAGCTGGCGATCGCGATGCAGAAGCTGGCGGAGGAGGATCCGACCTTCCGGATTCGCTCCGACCAGGAGACCGGCCAGACGATCATCGCCGGCATGGGCGAGCTGCACCTCGAGATCATCGTCGAGCGGATGAAGCGGGAGTTCAAGGTCGAGGCCAACGTCGGGCGGCCGCAGGTGGCGTACCGCGAGACGATCCGGAAGAAGGTCAAGGACGTCGAGGGCAAGTTCATCCGGCAGTCGGGCGGGAAGGGCCAGTACGGCCATGTCGTGATCGATCTGGAGCCGGCGCCCCAGGGCTCCGGGTTCCTGTTCGAGGACAAGATCGTGGGCGGCGTCATCCCCCGGGAGTTCATCAAGCCGGTGGAGGCGGGCATCCGCGAGGCGCTCGAAGGCGGCGTCCTGGCCGGGCATCCGCTGGTCGACGTCAAGGCGTCACTGGTCTTCGGCAGCTACCACGACGTCGACAGCTCGGAGATGGCCTTCAAGATCGCGGGCTCGATGGCGGTGAAGGAGGCGGCGCGGCTGGCGCATCCGGTGCTGCTCGAGCCCATCATGGAAGTGGAGGTCGTGACGCCGGCGGACTTTCTCGGCGACGTGATCGGCGACCTCTCCAGCCGCCGGGGCAAGATCGGCGGCATGACCCAACGGGGGGACGCGCAGGTCGTGGCCGCGGACGTTCCGCTGGGCGAGATGTTCGGGTACTCCACCCAGCTCCGCAGCATGACGCAGGGCCGGGCCGTGTACTCGATGCAGTTCGATCACTACGAGGAAGTGCCGAAGAACATCGCGGACGCGATCATTTCGAAACAGAAGAGCTGAGACCCAAGGGAGCATCGGACCATGGCCAAGGCCAAATTCGAGCGCACGAAGCCCCACGTGAACGTGGGCACGATCGGACACGTGGACCACGGCAAGACGACGTTGACCGCGGCCCTCACGAAGGTGTCGGCCGACAAGGGCTGGGGCACCAAGTACGTGTCGTACGACGAGGTGGCCAAGGCCTCCGAGGCCCAGGGCCGGCGCGACGCCAGCAAGATCCTGACGATCGCCACGAGCCACGTCGAGTACGAGACGGCCAAGCGGCACTACGCGCACGTGGATTGCCCGGGCCACGCCGACTACGTGAAGAACATGATCACGGGCGCGGCGCAGATGGACGGGGCCATCCTGGTGGTGAGCGCGATGGACGGCCCGATGCCGCAGACCCGCGAGCACATCCTCCTGGCGCGCCAGGTGAACGTGCCGTCGATCGTGGTCTTCCTCAACAAGTGCGACCTGGTCGACGACCCCGAGCTGCTCGACCTGGTCGAGCTCGAGGTCCGCGAGCTCCTGAGCCAGTACGAGTTCCCCGGCGACGACACGCCGGTGATCCGGGGCTCCGCGATCAAGGCCATCGAGGGTGACCCGGCGTGGGTGGAGAAGATCGTCGAGCTCTACAACGCGCTCGATACCTACATCCCGGAGCCGGTCCGCGAGACCGACAAGCCCTTCCTGATGCCGGTCGAGGACGTGTTCTCGATCACGGGCCGCGGCACCGTGGCCACCGGCCGCGTGGAGCGGGGCAAGGTGAAGAGCGGCGACGAAGTGCAGCTCGTCGGATTCGGCGCCGAGAAGAAGACGGTCGTCACCAGCGTGGAGACGTTCCGCAAGGTGCTCGAGGACGGCCAGGCGGGCGACAACGTCGGCCTCCTGCTCCGCGGCGTGGAGAAGACCGACATCGAGCGCGGCATGGTGCTCGCCAAGCCCGGCAGCATCACCCCGCACACGAAGTTCGAGGCCGAGGTCTACGTGCTGACCAAGGAAGAGGGCGGGCGGCACACGCCGTTCTTCAAGGGGTACCGGCCGCAGTTCTACTTCCGGACGACCGACGTGACCGGCTCGGTGGAGCTGCCGGCCGGCGTCGAGATGGTGATGCCGGGCGACAACATCCAGATGACGATGGAGCTGATCACGCCCATCGCCATGGACGAAGGCCTGCGGTTCGCGATCCGCGAGGGCGGCCGGACGGTCGGCGCCGGCGTCGTGACGAAGATCCTGAAGTAGGAGCCATCATGGGCCAGCGCATTCGCATCCGTCTCAAAGCCTTCGACCACGTCGTCCTGGACCAGGCGGCCGCGGACATCGTCCGCACGGCCGAGAAGACCGGGGCGCAGGTCGCGGGCCCGATCCCGCTGCCGGTGAAGACCGAGCGGTGGACCGTGCTCCGCAGCCCGCACATCGACAAGAAGAGCCGGGAGCAGTTCGAGCTGCGCACCCACAAGCGGCTGCTGGACATCAACGACTCGCGGCCCCAGACGATGGACGCGCTCACCAAGCTGGACCTGCCGGCGGGCGTGGACGTGGAGATCAAGGTCGAGTAGCGATGACCAACGGACTGATCGGCCGCAAGCTCGGCATGACCCGTGTGTTCGCGGAGGACGGCACCGCGGTGCCCGTCACCGTGATCGAGGCGGGCCCCTGCCACGTCGTGCAGGTGCGCGACGGCGGGGTGCAGCTCGGCTTCGGCGCCCGGCGCCCGAAGACGACGACGAAGGCCGAAATCGGCCACGCGAAGAAGGCGGGCCTCGACGGGGCGCCCCGCGTGCTCCGCGTCTTCAGCGTCAACGGCGAGGCGCCGGCCCCGGGGTCGGAAGTGAAGGTGGACATCTTCAGCGCGGGCGAGCTGGTGAAGGTCACCGGCACGACCAAGGGCCGGGGATTCCAGGGCGTGGTGCACCGCTACCACTTCGGCGGCGGCCCGGCCACCCACGGCAATACCCGGCACCGGAAGCCCGGCTCGATCAGCCCGGGCACCGACCCGTCGCGCGTGATCAAGGGCAAGCGGATGCCGGGCCACATGGGCGCGGCGCGCCACACCGAGCTCGGGCTCACGGTGGTGAAAGTGGACGCCGAGCGGAACCTGCTCTTCGTCCGCGGCGCCATCCCGGGCTCCCGGAACGGGATCGTCACCGTGGCGAAGCAGGGAGGACGGAGCCGCCATGCTTGAGGCCCCGCACTACACCGCGGCCGGCGCCCGCCGCCCGACCGGGTTCGCGCTGCCCGCCGATTACTTCGACGGGACGGTGAACGAGCCGGTGTTGCACCAGGCCGTGCGCGCGTTTCTGAACAACCAGCGCCAGGGCACGGCGCAGACCAAGACCCGCAGCTTCGTCTCCGGCGGCAACCAGAAGCCGTGGAAGCAGAAGGGGACCGGCCGCGCGCGCCAGGGCTCGACCCGGGCGCCCCACTGGCGGGGCGGCGGCATCGTCTTCGGGCCGCAGCCGCGCGACTATACCACCGGCATCCCCCGGAAGGTCCGCCAGCTCGCCCGGCGGTCCGCGCTCAATGCCCGCGCCCGCGAAACCGGCCTTCATGTGGTGGAGCGGCTTGCGTTCCCCGCGCCCAAGACCCGCCAGCTCGCCGAGCTGCTCGGCAAGCTCGGCGTTGAGGACCGCAAGGTGCTGGTCCTCACCGCCGCGCACAACCCGAACGCGTACCTGAGCGGGCGCAACCTGCCCGACGTGCAGGTGATGCGCTGGGCCGACGCGTCGGCCTACGACGTGCTCTGGGCCGACGCGCTGGTGGTGGAAGAGGGCGCGATCACCGGGGTGATCCCGGAGGTCGAGGCAACGGAGGGCGAGGCCGCGCCGGCGGCGCCGCGGAAGCGGGCGGGGAAGAAGGCCGCCGCGGCCCCGGCCAAGCGGGCGGCGCCCAAGGCCAAGGCCAAGGCCAAGGCTCCGGCCAAGGCCAAGGCGGCCAAGAAGGCGTCGGCCCGGGGTGCGGCGAAGAAGCCGGCCCCCAAGAAGAAGGGGGAGTAGGATGCCGTCCCTGCACCAGACGATCGTCCGGCCGGTGGTGACCGAGAAGAGCTCGGCGGCATACCAGACGGGGAAGGTGTACACCTTCGAGGTGCACCCCGAGGCCAACAAGACCGAGATCCGCGCGGCGCTCCAGCAGCTCTTCGGCGTCACCGTGACCGCCGTCCGCACGATGCAGGTGCGCCGGCGCGAGGTGGTCCGGGGCCGGACCCGCGGGGCGACCGCCCGATGGAAGAAGGCGATCGTGACCCTCAAGGAAGGCGACTCGATCGCCGTGTTCGAGGGCTGAGATGAGCATCCGACAGTTCCGGCCGATGACGGCCGCCACGCGCTTCCGGTCGGTCTCCGGGTTCGACGAGATCACCCGGATGACGCCCGAGAAGTCGCTGCTCGAGCCCCGGAAGCGCACGGGCGGGCGCAACAACATCGGCCACGTCACGGCCCGCTACAAGGGCGGCGCGCACAAGAAGATGTACCGCCGGATCGACTTCAAGCGCGACAAGTTCGGGATCCCGGGCACGGTCGCGGAGATCGAGTACGATCCGAACCGGAGCGCGCGCATCGCGCTCGTGGTGTACGCCGACGGCGAGAAGCGCTACATCCTCCACCCCAAGGGCCTGAACGTGGGCGACCACGTGGTCTCGGGCCCCGGCGCGGACGTGCGGACCGGGAACGCGGTGCCGCTGGGCGAGATCCCCCTCGGCACCCAGGTGCACAACATCGAGCTCAAGATCGGGAAGGGCGGCCAGCTCTCTCGCACCGCGGGCTCGAGCGCGCAGGTGGTGGCCAAAGAGGGCGACTACGTCACCCTCCGGCTCCGCTCCACCGAGATGCGGCTGGTGCACGCCCGCTGCCTCGCCACGATCGGCGAGGTGGGCAACGCCGAGCACGAACTGCTGTCGGTCGGCAAGGCGGGCAAGAGCCGCTGGCTGGGCAAGCGCCCGCGGGTCCGCGGCGTCGCCAAGAACCCGGTGGACCACCCGCTGGGCGGCGGCGAGGGCAAGAGCTCGGGCGGCCGCCCGCCGACGTCCCCCTGGGGCAAGCCGGAGGGCCGCAAGACCCGGCACCACAAGAAGAAGTCGAACAAGTACATCGTGCGCGGCCGCAAGCGCGGGAAGGCGACGCAATAATGGCACGCAGCATCAAGAAAGGCCCGTTCGTCCAGGACGCGCTGATGACCAAGGTCCAGGTCCTCAACAGCCGCAACGAGAAGCGGGTGGTGAAGACATGGAGCCGGTCGAGCACGATCCTGCCCGAGTTCGTCGGGCACACGTTCGCCGTGCACAACGGGAACAAGTTCGTCCCGGTCTACGTGACCGAGAACATGGTCGGCCACAAGCTCGGCGAGTTCGCGCCCACGCGGCTATTCCGCGGGCACAGCGGACGCCTGGTGGCCGACAAGAAGGCGAAGCCGGAGTAGCCATGAGCGGACGCGCGATCCAGCGGGGCGTGCGGCAGTCCCCCCGCAAGATGCGGCTCGTGATCGACCTCATTCGCGGCAAGGACGTGAACGAGGCGTACGCGATCCTCAAGTACAACAAGAAGCTCGCCGCCAAGCAGATCGCCAAGACGCTGCGCTCGGCGGTGGCCAACGCGGAGCAGGCGGCGCTCAAGGGCAACGAGCGGTTCGATCCCGATCAGCTGGTCGTGAGCCACGCGATCGTGAACGGGGGCCAGCCGCTCAAGCGGTTCGGGGCCGCCGCGCAGGGGCGGGCCACGCCGATCCGCAAGCGCACGAGCCACGTGGAGATCCACGTCGTCGCGAAGGAGAGCGAGTAATGGGTCAGAAGACGCATCCGGTGGGCCTCCGCCTCGGCATCGTCAAGCCGTGGAAGTCCCGGTGGTTCGCGACCAAGGACATGCCGGCGCTGCTCAAGGAGGACGAGCTGATCCGCAAGTACCTGAAGACCCGGCTCGGCCACGCGGCGATCTCGGAGATCCACATCGACCGCCGGCCAGGCAAGGTCACCGTGACGGTGCACACCGGGCGCCCGGGAGTGGTGATCGGGAAGCGCGGCGCCGAGGTGGACAAGCTCCGGGACGAGCTGGCGCAGCTCACCGGCAAGGAAGCGGCGATCAACGTCGAGGAGATCAAGCGGCCGGAGCTCGCGTCGCAGCTGGTGGGCGACAACATCGCGCACCAGCTGGAGCAGCGGATCTCGTTCCGCCGGGCGATGAAGCGGGCGGTGCAGAGCACCATGCGGATGGGCGCGCAGGGCATCAAGATCCGGGTATCGGGCCGCCTGGGCGGCGCCGAGATCGCCCGGACCGAGGGGTACCGCGAGGGCCGCGTGCCCCTCCACACGCTCCGCGCCGACGTGGACTACGCCACCAGCACGGCCAAGACCACCTACGGGACGATCGGCATCAAGGTCTGGATCTTCAAGGGCGAGGTCATCGAGGACGTGGCCGGCCGGACCTACAGCACGGGGGCCTGACCGATGCTCGCGCCGAAGCGGATCAAGTTCCGCAAGATGTTCAAGGGCCGCACCAAGGGGATCGCGCAGCGGGGCAGCCGCGTCTCCTTCGGCGAGTTCGGCCTGATGAGCCTCGAGCCGGGCTGGGTCACCAACCGGCAGATCGAGGCCAGCCGGGTGGCGATGACGCGCGAGATGAAGCGCGGCGGCAAGGTGTGGATCCGGATCTTCCCGGACAAGCCGATCACCAAGAAGCCGGCCGAGACCCGCATGGGGAAGGGCAAGGGCAATCCGGAGGGTTGGGTCTGCGTGGTGAAGCCGGGTCGGGTGCTGTTCGAGCTCGAGGGCATCCCGGAAGATCTGGCCCGGAAGGCGCTCGGCCTGGCGCAGGCCAAGCTGCCGGTCCGCACCCGCTTCGTGAAGCGGGAGGAGGGCTGACGTGGACAAGCAGACGCGCGGCGAGCGGCTCAAGGAGTGGCGGGACAAGGCCACCGACGAGCTGGAGACGCTGGTCCGGGAGCTCACTGAAGAGAGGTTCCGCCTCGGGTTCCGCTCCGCGACGGAATCGATCGAGAATCCGATGCGATTCCGGGCGATCCGCCGGGACATCGCCCGGATCCAGACGGTCCTGCGCGAGCGCGCGGGCCAGGGACGAGGGTGAGGGGCATGGCTGAGACGGAAATCCGCGGGCGCCGCAAGGTCCGCCAGGGCGTCGTGACGAGCGACAAGATGACGAAGACGGTCGTGGTCGCGCTGGTGCGCCGGTACGCCCATCCGGTGTACGGCAAGCAGGTGACCCGCACCAAGACCGTCAAGGCGCACGACGAGCAGGGCGCGAAGGTCGGCGACACCGTGCGGATCATGGAAACCCGGCCGATCGCCCGGACGGTACGGTGGCGCGTCGTCGAGATCGTTCAGAAGGCGAAATAGGCGCTAAAGGCTAACGGCTATGGTCCAACAAGAATCGATCCTCCGCATCGCCGACAACTCCGGCGCGCGCAAGGCGCTCGTGATCCGCGTCCTGGGCGGGAGCAAGCGCCGGTACGCGAGCCTGGGCGACCAGGTCGTCGTCGCGATCAAGGACGCGATCCCGACCGGCCAGGTGAAGAAGGGTGACGTCGCGAAGGCGGTCATCGTGCGCACCGCGAAGGAGGTCCGCCGCAAGGACGGGTCCTACATCCGGTTCGACGAGAACGCGGCGGTGCTGATCACCGATACGGGCGAGCCCCGCGCCACCCGCATCTTCGGGCCGGTGGCGCGCGAGCTCCGCGAGAAGCGCTACATGAAGATCGTCTCGCTGGCGCCGGAGGTGCTGTAGCATGAAGCCACTGGTGTACAAGAAGGCAAAGCGCCTCCGGCACGCCGCGCCGGTCCGGATGACGCTGCACCTCACCAAGGGCGACACGGTGCAGGTGATCTCGGGCGACGACAAGGGGAAGCGGGGCAAGGTCCTGCGGGTCCTCCCGAAGACCGGGCGCATCGTCATCGACGGCGTGAACGTGGTGAAGCGCCACCGCCGCGCCACCGCGACGAGCGAGGCCGGCATCGTGACCTTCGCGGCGCCGATCCATCACTCGAAGGCGATGCTGATCGACCCGAAGAGCGGGGAGCCGACGCGGATCCGCCGGCGCAAGGACAAGGACGGAACCCTGGAGCGGATCGCGGTCAAGTCGGACCAGCCGATCCCGAGGACCCGGTAAGCCATGGCCGACGAGACGCCGAAGGAGAAGGCGCCCAAGAAGGACGCGCCCAAGAAGGATGCGCCCAAGAAGAGCGCCCCCGCCCAGGGCGGCGGGAAGGGCAAGGACCGCGGCCCGGTTGCCGCCACCGATCCGGCACCCAAGGCGAGCGAAGGGAAGCCGCGGCTCCAGACGTACTATGAGCAGACGGTCCGGCCCCGGCTCCAGCAGGAGTTCGGCCTGACCAATCCGCACGAGGTGCCGCGCGTGCTCAAGGTCGTGCTCAACGTG
>DATGDE010000410.1:0-10467 GCA_035311125.1 Gemmatimonadales bacterium | reverse complement strand
GAACGTGTCCGGTGAGCCGGTCGCTCCCCCGGCCTCCTCCGCCCTGCGCCGCCAGAGGAGCGGTCAGGCCGACGAGCAACGTAATGAGACGGGCTGCAATCACGGGGTGAGCGGCCGGACGAAAAGGAGCGCGTTCTCGCGGCCGAAACCGTCGTCGACGTAGCGGCCAGCCAGCGGGTCGGTCACCCAGCGTTCCCCGTCCACGACGAACATGTACTCGTGCTGGCCGACGGGGAGCACGACGGTTCCCCGCCAGATCCCGTCGTGGTCCTCGTCCCGCAGGACGATGGCGCCGGGCTGCCAGTCGGTGAACGAGCCAACCACTTCGACCGATCGCGCGCCGGGGAAGCGGCCGACGAACTGGGCGATCCCTTCCTGTTCGCCGAGCGTCGGCCCGGGGCCGCGGCTCGGGATGATGGCGACAGCCGCGAGCAACGCGGCGAGGGCGAGGCTCCAGACGGGCCGGAAGCTGATCGTCACCGCGTGACGCTCGGTCAGCCAGTGGGCCAGCCGGGTCCCCACGCTGGCTGCCGGGGCTGCGGGCCGACGGACTTCGGCCATGACGCGGGCCGCGACGCTCGACGGCGGTACCGCGGAGAGGGTCCGGGTCGCGCGTGCCAGCGCGTCCAGCTGCCCGCGCTGCGCGGCGGTGAGCGCTTCGGCGGGGAGATCGCCGTCCAGCACCCGGTGCACCAGAGGATCGATGTTCTTCATGAATACTCCTTCAGCGCCTCGAGCAGCGCTTCGCGGGCGCGATGCACCCGCATCTTCAACGTCGGTATCCGCTCCCCGGTCGCCGCCGCCATCTCCTCGTAACTCAGACCTTCCACGTGCTTCAACAGGAACGCCTCGCGCTTCTCCGGCGACAGGCCCTGGAGGGCCCGTTCCACGAAGACGAGCTGCTCGGCCCGCTCGACCTCTCCCTCGGTATCGGAGCGGTCGGGAATCGGGGGAGCATCCTCCAGCGGTACATCGGACGCCGAGCGCCGCGCCAGGTGACTGCGGCACCGGTTGCCGACGATCCGGTACAACCAGCTCTTCAGACGAGACGGGTCGCGGCAGGACTTCAGGTGACGGTACGCCCGCACCAGCCCCTCGGCGACCGCGTCGGCCGCCGCATCGGGGGAGCCCAGCATCCTGGTTGCATATCTCAACAGGCCCGCTTCGTAGCGGCCCAACAGGATGCCGAACGCCTCCACGTCACCGCCGAGCACGCGCGCGACGACCTCCGCATCGGAGATGTCTCGTTCCGCTGCCGACAAGACCCGGGGAGAATTCACTCGGTCACGGTCGAGGATGTGCGGCGGCCAGGGCATCCCGCGCGACGAGCAGGAAGCTCGCGGCGCGGAGGCCCTCGCCCTGTACGGCGCCGGCGAACGCCTCGAGGGTCGCCTCGGCGCGGCGGCGATAGTCCGCTTCGCCGGTCGCGGCTGCCAGGCCCAGCAGCATGTGGGCGGCCCACGCGTTCGCGCCCGGCAGCAGGTCGTCGAGCACGGGTTTCACGCGGTCGTCGAAGGGAGCGGCGGGCGCGTCGCGTGCGGCGATGTCGAAATAGCCCCCGGCGGGATCGGCGAATTCCCGGTCGAGGACGGTTGCGAGATCGCGAGCGACGTCGAGGTAGCGACGCCGCCCGGTGGCCGCGTACGCGGCGATACAGGCATCCGCCACCTGCACCTGATCCTGGAGCAAACCGGTGAGCGCGCCGCTCGCGGTGTGCCGCACGCCGGCGTGCGGCGCGTAGACCTGATGCAGCAGCGTGTCTAGCGCGGCGATCGCGCGGTGCTGGGCCAGCGAGTCCCGCAATCCATCGGCCGTGGCGATCGCGGTCGCGATGGCGTACCCATCACGGTCCGCGAACAGGGCGCGGCCGTCGTGATAGGTCAGCGCCCGCAGCAGCCGGTTGAGCTGATCGCTGCCGGCGTCGCGGTACCGCGGATCGGCCGTAAACACCCAGGCGAGCGCGAGCACGCGCGCCAGCGAGGCGCGCGCGATCTCCTGCGGCTGGTCCACGGACGCATCCGCCACCGCGCCCGAATCGAGCAGCGTGGCGAGCGCGGCGCGGGCGACCGCGTAGGCGGCGCTGTCCCCGGAGCGGGTGTATTCGGTGAGCAGCAGCATCACGCCCTGCGCCGTCGCCAGTCCGTCGAGACGCCGCCCGGCCCGCACCGACGAATCGATGCCGCTGCGGACGGCGGCGATCTCGTCCGCCAGCGCCCGCGGCCGGAGCACCCCATGGGCCCCCTGCCCCCGCGACACCGCGAGCTGGCGGACCACAGCCGCGTGCCGCGACAGGAACTCCCGGCGCTCGCGGAAATCCCTCGCGACCTCCGGAAGCAGCTGCTTCAGCCCCCGCCCGGTGACGGGATCGTCGCCCGGGAAGTACGTCCCGCCGAAGAACGCCGCCCCATCGGGCGTGAGGAACACCGTGAGCGGATAGCCGCGCAGTCCGGCGAGCGAGAGCACGGCCGCCTGATAGCGCTCCGCCACGTCGGGCCGCTCGTCACGATCAACGCGCACCGGCACGAACAACGAGTCGATGAGCGCGCCCAGCTCGGGGTTGGAGTACACCTCCCGGTCCATCACCGTGCACCAGCGACAGTCCTCCGCCCCGACGTACAGCAGCACCGGCCGGTCCAGACGCGCCGCCAACGCGAACACGTCACGGCTCCACGGCTGCCAGCTCACCGGCTGGCGCGCAGCGCGGGCGAGGTACGGCGTGGCCGTCTGCGCCATGCGATTCACGAGCGCGCCGTGCTCGGTGGCGCAAGCGAGTGCGAGCGGCACCAGAAGCAGAGAGGAATGCGGACGGGCTGACATGGATTCCCGAGAGGGAATGTACATACCCTCCGGGCGGTGGGCCCGTTCCCCGCGGGGGTGCGGTCAGCCGGTGTGGTGTACCATGAAGCCGAACGTCACACTTGGCAGTGCCTGATACCGGCCGTCCAGTCGCACCCGGCGATAGGTGTAGTCCAGCCGTACCGTCGTTCGGGCGTCCGCGGTCACGGCGACCCCCACGCCTCCCTGATAACCCGTGAAGAGGAGTGCCCCGCCACCGGCGGCGAGCAGCAAGCCGGTGCCGCCGGCGCGCCCGACGAGGGTCACCGGCTGTACGGGCCGCAACTGGGCCCTGAGCGAGAGATCCAATACGCCGACAAAAGCAGGGATCACCAGGTACCGGAGATAGGTATCGAGGGACGCGTCGAAGCCCAGCATCTGCGAGCCCCCGGTCCCCACGCGCACGCCTGCTTCGGGCTCGGCATACTCGCCGGGGTTCGTGGCCCCGACCTGTATCCAGACGGTCTGAGCGTCGAGGGTCGGCACCGCGGCGAAAATCAGGGCGAGTGAGAGGCTGAGGATCGAACGACGCATGACGCGCTCCGGGTGAGGTCGCGTCGAGGATCGCCGGGGCGACTCAAGCCGGATTCAAGTACCCCATGGTGTTATGCTTCCAGCGATGACGACGCCGGTCACGACGATCACGCCCAAGGTCAACGGCCCGCTGCGCGTGGAAGGGCCGGTGCGCATTGTGGCGCCGGATGGCACGGAAATCCCCGTGCCGCCCCGCAAGGACGGGACGCCCGCGCAAGTCGTTGTCCTGTGCCGTTGTGGCGCTTCGGCGACGAAGCCCTTCTGTGACGGGTCACACAAGCGGATCGGATTCGACAGCTCGGCGCCCTACCGGCGGACCCCCGACCCTGAGCACGGGGTGCCATAGGTGTTATAGTTGGTGCCGGTCCCGGGCCTGCGCGCCCGCCCAGTGGTTGACGGGCGGCGTCAGCGGCCCAGTGCTGTGAGCCCCGCCTCTGTGGAGGAGACGCAATGGCAAAGGCCGGAAAGACCCCGATGGCGGCCGACGAGGGTTACTGTGTGAAATGCAAAACCAAGCGCACGATCTCCAACGCGCAGGAAGTGAAGATGGCGAACGGCCGCCCCGCGTTGAAGGGCGTGTGCCCGGTATGCGGCACGGGGATGTTCAAGATCCTTCCCCCCAAGTAGCCACGGCGTCACAACTCGGCAGATAGCACATACTACGAAGGCCCGGCGACACCGCCGGGCCTTCGTCGCGCTCACCGCCTCACTGCTCGGCCATGAAGGGATAGGCGAAGTCGGTGGGAGGCGCGAAATTCTCCTTGATCGCCCTCGGCGACACCCAGCGGATCAGGTTGAAGAGACTTCCGGCCTTGTCATTCGTGCCGCTGGCGCGCGCTCCCCCGAAGGGTTGCTGCCCCACGACGGCGCCGGTCGGCTTGTCGTTCACGTAGAAATTCCCCGCCGCGTACCGCAGCACGCGCTGCGCCTCGGCGACGGCCGCACGCTCCCGGCCGAAGACCGCCCCGGTGAGGGCGTAGGGCGAGGTCGCATCGACCAGCTGCAGCGTCTCCGCCCAGCGCCGCTCCGGGTAGACGTGCAGCGTGAGCACGGGGCCGAAGATCTCCTCGCACATCGTGCGGTATTTCGGGTCATCGACCTGGAGCAGGGTCGGCTGGATGAAATAGCCGTCGCTGTCGTCGGTGCCGCCGCCGGACAGCACCTTCACTCCCGGGGCGGTCCGGGCTGCGTCGATATACTCCTTGATCTTGTCGAACGCCTTCCGGTCGATGACCGCGCCCATGAAGTTGCGGAAGTCGGCCGGGTCGCCCATGCGGACGCGCTCCAGCATCCCGAGCACGCGTTCCCGCACCGCCGGCCACAGTGAGTCGGGGACGTAGGCGCGGGACGCCGCCGAGCACTTCTGCCCCTGGTACTCGAACGCCCCGCGCACGATCGCGGCCGCCAGCGCCTCGGGGTCGGCGCTCGCGTGGGCCAGGATGAAATCCTTGCCCCCCGTTTCGCCCACCAGCCGCGGGTAGCCCGCGTACTGCCGCAGATTCTTCCCCACCGTCTCCCACAGCCACTGGAACACCTCGGTGGAACCGGTGAAATGGATGCCGCCCAGCTGGCGGTCGGCGAGCAGCGCGGTGCTGATCTGCCCGGAGTTGCCCGGGAGGAAGTTGATGACGCCGGGCGGCAGGCCGGCCTCCTCCATGACCTTCATGAGGAAGTAATTCGAGTACACCGCCGTGGCCGCGGGCTTCCACACGACCGTCGCCCCCATCAGCGCCGGAGCGGACGAGAGATTGCCGCCGATCGAGGTGAAGTTGAATGGACTGATCGCGTAGACGAACCCCTCGAGCGGGCGGTAGTCGAGCTGGTTCCAGGTGCCCGCCGACGACACCGGCTGCTCGGCCTGGATGCGCTCGGCGAAGTAGGGATTGAAGCGGAAGAAGTCGATCAGCTCGCAGGCCGCGTCGATCTCCGCCTGGTGCGACGTCTTGCTCTGCCCCAGCATCGTGGCGGCGTTGACGGTCGCGCGATACTTCCCGGCGAGCAGATCGGCGGCCTTGAGGAAAACCGCCGCCCGCTCCTCGAGGGACGCGGCCGCCCAGTCGGGCCACGCCGCCCGCGCGGCCGCGACGGCGGCTGCCGCTTCCTTCGGGCCCGCCTGGTGGACCTTGGCGAGCACGTGGTGATGGCAATGCGGCATCACCACGTCGATCGTCTGAGCGGTCCGGACTTCCTTCCCGCCGACGATCAGCGGAATCTCGATCGGCCGGGCGCTCAGGTCGCGGAGCGCGCGCTTCAGCTCTTCACGCTCCGGGGTGCCGGGCGCGTAGGAGCGGACCGGCTCGTTCTGGGGAGTGGGGATCTTGGCCATGGCCGGAATCTAGCCGGATGGCGCGGGGCCAGGGAACTCGCTGAGACGAGCCATCAGCCGTCAGCCATCAGCCGTCAGCGCTCCAGCTTGCTGACGGCTGACGGCTGACAGCTTCGCTCAACGGCTCCCTTTCACCATCAGGCTATCCGAGACCCGCACCGCCGTCATCGGCTGGACCGGCCGCTTCTGGCCGCGCGGGATCAGGCCGTCGAGGTTGGCCAACTCCAGCGCGGTCACCGCCATCACCGTCGAGGCCTGACGCAGGTCCCAGTCGATCGCCTTGTCGTAGGTATCTGACTGGGAGTGGTGGGTGTGATTGTAGCCGCGCGTGATCTGGTTGAAGTTGAACCCGGGCACGCCGTAGGGCAGGAAGGAGAGATGGTCCGTGCCGCCCTTGTTGTTGTCGGTGACGGTGTCGGCGTGCAGGTCGTGCACCGGCTCGAGCAGCGCCCGCCACAGATAGTAGAGATCGAGGCGACTCTGCAGCGCCTGGCCCGTGATCGCCCCCACGCCATTGTCGAGCACGATGACCGCCTGCATCGAATCGGCCTCCGCCGCGTGCGCCTCGGCGTACTTGCGCGATCCGATGAGGCCCTGCTCCTCCCCCGTGAAGAGAATGAACCGGACGGTACGGCGCGGCTTCACCCCGGAGTGCGCGATGATGCGCGCCGCCTCGAGCGTCGCCATGGAGCCCGTGCCGTTGTCCGAGGCACCGGTGCCCAGGTCCCACGAATCGAGGTGCGCGCCGACGAGCACCACTTCTCCAGGCAGCTCACTCCCCTTGATCTCCGCCACCGTGTTCCACTGAGGGACGGAGTCGGTGGTCATGGTGTTCGTCACGCTCGCTTCCATCTGTGGGACCGTCCCGGCGGCGATCAGCCGGTCCAGCATCCCGTAGTCCTCGTGCGCCAGGACCAGATACGGGAGCGGATAGATGCGGTTGGGCGAACCGCTCATGTTCAGGAGATCCTGCTCCTTGCCGGCGTCGGTCAGCTGCCCCAGCGCCCCCATCCGTTTCAAGAGGAAGGGGAGATCGGTCTGGAACTGCGCCTGACGGGCGCGGGCGGCCGAGTCGAGGCCCTGACGCTGGGCGAACAGGCCGCGAAACCGGTCCCGTTGCCGCTGTGAGTCGGCGGCCGTCATCGGTGGGCCGTCGTTGTTCCAGACCGGCGCGGGCGCGGCGAGCATCACCCAGGCGCCCTTCACCCGGGCGGCGTTGGCCGTCAGGCTCTCGGGAGTGCCGGCATTGATGCGCACCACGGGACCGCGCATCGGCTTCCCGCCGGTCCCCGGCGCCCAGGCCCAGCTCGCGGCGACGAGGTCGTGCGCCCGGGGGCTCACGAGCCGCGCCCACATTGGGCCGCGGGTCCAGGTCCCGCCGAAGTTCCACTGCTCGAGATGGGACGTCAGCCCGTAGTCCTGGAAGCGCCGCATCGTCCAGTCGTTCGCGGCCCGTGCCGCGGGCGAGCCGGTGAGCCGCGGGCCGATGGCATCGGTGAGGTACTGCAGGTTCTTCATCGCTTCCGACCGGTTCATCCCCTCGTCGATGAGGGCACCCACGCCGGCCGTGTCGACTCTGAGCTGTTGTCCGGCCAGGGCGCGGCCGGTCATCACGGCCGCGAGGACCGCGAGGATGGGGAACGAGTAGCGTCGCATACTTCGACCTCTGGTGAGAATGGTTGAAGCGATCGGGAACGTGGGAAGGACGGTGGCTCGGGTACGTCCTCCTAGATGGTCGCGCGGTAGAACGACGCTGCGGGACCGCGCTGTGGAGGAATGGGCAGCGCGACGGTAAAGGTGGTGCCGACGCCTTCGGTCGATTTCACGGCGACCGTGCCTCCGAAGACCTCCTGGGCCACCTTGCGCACCACCGTCAGACCGGCTCCCCCTTCCCCCGGTGCCTTGGTCGTGAACCCCGGCTCGAACACCCGGTCCACGAGGCGCGCCGGGATCCCGACACCGCGGTCGGTGACCGAGATCCGGAACGTATCGCCTTCCCGATCCAGCCGCAGGGTGATGGGCCCACGCCGCTCGGTCGACGCCTCCACCGCGTTCCGGACGAGATTGATGAGGAGCTCGTACAGCAGGTTGGGATCGCCGTTCAGGTGGACGGTCTCGAGCACCGTGGCCAGCTCGATTTCCACCCCGACCTGGCGCAGCACCCGTCCCTCCAGCGCCACGACCGAGCGCGCCACCCGGACGGCGTCGAACCGCTCGCGCCCGGGAATCGCGCCGCGGGCGCGATCCTGCACCGCCTGCAGGAAGTCGAGCGCCCGGTTGAGCGCCTCCAGCACCTCCCCCATCTCCTCCAGCAGCTCGAGGCGGCGCGGCACGGGCAGGTCTTCCATCCGCCCCAGCGATTCCATGGTCAGCTGCAGACCGGCCCGGGCACCCGTGAGAGGATTCTTCGCTTCGTGGGCGACGACCGCCGGGAGGGTGAGCAGATCCTTCAACGGATCGATGGCGATGATCGGCGGGACCTCGACCGCCGCCGTATCGCGGCGGTCGGAGAGCCCGAGACACAGACCGGCGAGCTCCAGCGTGAGGCGCTCGGGGCTGCGCCGCTCCTTCCCCGCGGGAGGCGCTGCCGCCGGCCGCATGCGCACCGGCGCGATCACCCATGGGCCATCGTAGGACAGCCGGCATCCGACGTAGCGGCTGCCGTTGCGGACGGGGATCCCCCACCGTTTGAGGGTGAGGTCGACATCCATGTTGGTGAAGTGGTGACGCGGGTTGGTATCGCTCGACGCTCGGGGAATCAACGACGGCCCGTCGGCGACCTCCCAGAGCGTCACCGGCTTGCCGTCGAGTGCTACGCTCGCTTGCCGGAGGATCTCACCGGCGCTTCCTCGAAAGGTCTCCGTCGCCACCCCGGCGCACCCCCTCGGTGTGAATCCGCCACGGCTGCGAAAGGCGCACCTAAAGTAGCAACAATGGGTCGCAAAGGATACAATCCGACCCTACTTCCATGTGCGGGAGGTGCTTCGTGAAGGGTCCTGGTCGAGGGATACTCTGGCTCCTGGGGATCGCCGTTGCCGCGTGCGGGGGCGGCGGCGGCACCAGTCCGGACCACACGCCGTCGCAGGTCCTGGTGTCGGCGGGAGACAATCAAGTCGGACCGGCCGGCCAGGAGCTCGCAGCTCCGCTGGAAGTGACGGTGAAGGATGCTTCGGGGAGTCCGCTGTCCGGCATCACGGTCGCCTGGGCCACGGCGAGCGGTGGCGGCACGGTCACTCCGAGCAGCACGACCACAGCCGACGGCAAGGCCACGGCGACGCGCAGGCTCGGTCCCGGGGCGGGCGCCCAGACGACCACCGCCACGGTGTCCGGCGTCGCCCCGGCGACGTTCCATCATGTCGCCCAGATCCAGGGCGCGACGCAGATCGCGGCGAACAGCCCCGTGACTCGCACCGACAGCGTGCTCAGCACCGCGTCCTACTCGGCTGTCGTGCGGGACCAGAACAGCAATGTGGTCGCCGGCGTGATCGTCGCCTGGTCGGTTACCGGCGGCGGCGGGGTCTTGAGCCAGCTCGTCGATACCACGGACGTCAACGGCGTCACCAGCACCAATCTGACACTAGACCAGACCGCCGCTCCCCGCTCGGTGCAGGCGACGGTGACCGGCCTTCAGGGGTCGCCCGTGACGTTCGTCGAGAATGGGGTGGCGGGGAACGCCACGCAGGCGACCAGGAACAGCCCTGACCCTCAGGTGGGGGCCGTCAGTTCACCGCTCCCGATTCCTCTCAGCGTGCTGGTGAAGGACGCGTACAATAATCCGAAGCCCGGCACCTCGGTGACTTGGAAGCTGGAGGGGTTGGGTGCGCCGCCCCCCTCGACCACGGACGCCTCCGGGATCGCGGTGCTGAACCGGACCCTCGGCGCGAGTCCGGGCGCCTATCACGATACGGCCGCCGTCACTGGATTGCCGGGCACCATCGCGTTCACCGACACCGCTGTGGCCGTCTCGCAAATCGACGTGGGCAGCGGTGGCAACGTCTTCAGCCCCGCAGCCGCTACGGTGCCCAAGGGGAACTTCGTCAGGTTCACCTGGGCCGGCGGAGTGACTCATAACGTCCACTGGGACACCGCGCCGGGAAACCTGCCACCCAATTCGCCCGACCAGTCCTCCGGTACTTTTCTGGTGCGTCTCGTCGACGGAGGGTCGTACGGGTACCACTGCACCTTCCATGGCAGTCCGACTACCGGCATGCACGGGACCATTACCGTGAATTAGCCCGCCCGACCGGCGCCCGGCGACCATCGCGTGGCGGGGGGACCTCCCTCGCCACGCGCGCTTGTTTGGGGCAGATTGCCGGTATGCCCAGGTTGGGAGGTCGTCCCGTGAAAGCGCTGCGATCCGGAATGCTATGGCTCGTGGGGGCAGCCGCCGCCTGCGCCAGCGGAGCCGGTCCGACTGCGACTCCGGCACGGATCGTCGCCTCGGCCGGGGACGACCAGATCGGCGCGGCAGGCGCGCCGCTGCCGCTCGCGCTTCAGGTGACGGTTCGGGACGGCGCGGGCAATCCGCTGGCGGGGATCCCCGTCAACTGGATCGTCTCGGGCGGCGGGTCGGTGGCACCGGCGCGGAGCACCACGGGCACCAACGGCACCGCGACCTCGATCCGAACCCTCGGCACCAACGCCGGCCCTCAGGGGACGACGGCGCAGGTGCCGGGCAGCGTGCAGATCGGCTTCACTCACATCGCGCAAATCCAGGGCGCCACCGAGATCGCCGCGAGCGGGAGCGCGGCGCGCTCCGACAGCGTCAAGAG
>DATGDE010000409.1:0-3578 GCA_035311125.1 Gemmatimonadales bacterium | reverse complement strand
AACATCGGAGCGACGAGCATCGCCTGGATCAGGATGTCGCGCACCGTGACGGGGCTCAGATACCCAAAGACGGAGTCGAGCGGGAAGCTGTGCTGCGGCCCGATCGAGAGGACGATCGCTTCGTCGTTCGCCGCCGCCTGCAGCTCGAAGTTGAAGGAGCGGCAGAACCGTTTGCG
This sequence comes from Gemmatimonadales bacterium, assembly GCA_035311125.1. GTDB lineage: Bacteria > Gemmatimonadota > Gemmatimonadetes > Gemmatimonadales > GWC2-71-9 > DASTHG01. Next base: position 3,402 of record DATGDE010000409.1, on the reverse strand, counting down.
CAAGGCGAGGCCCCACGCCTTGTTGACCCGTGCGCCGAACGGGGCGTGCAGCACCAGCTGCATCCCGCCGGCCTCGTCAAAGAAACGCTCGAGCACGAGCGTCCGCTGGCTTGGCACGACGCCCAGCACCGCACGCGTTGCCGCTAGGTACTCGGCCATTTGCCGCGCGGCGGGCTCGGGGACGCCGTTCTCCTCGAGCCACCGTATCGCCCCCGGGACGTCGCCCAGCCGCTGCTCGATGTCCTGGCGCAGCCGCGACACCTCCTGCGACAGCTCGTCGGTGCGTGACGGAGCTTCGCCAAGCCAGAAGGGCAGCGAGGGAGGCTGGCCTTTCGCGTCCGCGACGCGTACCTGCCCCGACTCGACCTTGAGGATCAGATACGACGCGTTGCCGAGCTGGAAGATGTCGCCGGGTGCGCTTTCGATCGCGAAGTCCTCGTTCAACGTCCCGACGAACGTCTCGGTCGGCTCGAGCACCACCCGATAGTCGCCAAGATCCGGAATGGCGCCGCCCGAGGTGAGCGCCGCGAGTCGCGCCCCGCGGCGCGCCCGCAGGCGGCGGTTCACCCCATCGTAGTGGACGTAAGCCCCGCGCCGGCCGCGCTTCGTGGTGAACCCTTCCGACAGCATCCGCACCACGTCGTCGTAGTCCTGGCGCGGCAGCTCCCGGTACGGGTAGGCCCGGCGCACCAGGTCGTACAGGGCATCTTCTTCCCACTCCTCGCACGCGACCGCCGCCACCATCTGCTGGGCGAGGATGTCGAGCGGCCGCTCGGGAATAATCAGCCGGTCCAGCATTCCCTCCCCGGCGGCCCGCAGCAGCGCGGCGCACTCGATCAGCTCGTCGCGCGACAGCGGGAAGATCCGGCCCTTCGGCACCGCGCCCAGGCGGTGCCCTGAGCGGCCGACGCGCTGCAACAGGGTCGCGATGGAGCGTGGGGTGCCGATCTGACAGACGAGATCCACCGAGCCGATGTCGATCCCCAGCTCGAGCGAGGCGGTCGCCACCAGGGCTTTCAGCTGGCCGTTCTTGAGACGGGTCTCGGCCTCGAGGCGCTTCTCGCGCGACAGACTGCCGTGGTGGGAGGTCACCTGGTCGGCGCCGAGCCGTTCGGAGAGCTGCATCGTGAGCCGCTCGCACAGCCGTCGCGTGTTGACGAACACGAGCGTCGTCCGGTGCTCGGTGATCAGCTGCGCCAGCCGCTCGTCGACTTCCTCCCACACCTCGGCCGAGATCACCGCCTCGAGCGGCGACGAGGGAATCTCGAGCGCCAGGTCCAGCCGCCGCGCGTGGCCCGAATCCACGATGGCCGGGAGCGGGCGGCCCGCCCCCACGAGGAACTGCGCGATCTCCTCGATCGGCTTCTGGGTGGCCGACAGGCCGATGCGCTGCAGCGGATGGCGCGACAGGGCCGCCAGCCGCTCCAGCGACAGTGCGAGATGGCTGCCCCGCTTGTCCCGGGCCACCGCGTGAATCTCGTCCACGATCACGGTGCGGACGCCGCGCAACGTCTCCCGCGCCCGCTCGGAGGTGAGAATGAGGTAGAGCGACTCGGGAGTGGTGACGAGGATGTGCGGCGGCTGCTTCACCATCGCCTGCCGATCCGCGGGCGACGTGTCACCCGTGCGCAGCAGGATCCGGAGATTGGTATCCGGGAGTCCTTCGGCCTCAAGCGCGCCGCGGATCTCCTCGAGCGGCTGTGAGAGGTTCTTCTGGATGTCGTTGGAGAGCGCCTTGAGCGGCGACACGTAGACGACCTGGGTCTCGTCGGGCAGCGTGGCGTCGAGTCCCTGGCGCAGCAGATCGTCGATTGCGGCCAGGAATGCCGCGAAGGTCTTGCCCGAGCCGGTGGGAGCGGCGATTAGGACGTCCCGTCGCGACTGGAGCAGCGGCCAAGCGCGTCGTTGCGGCTCGGTCGGCTCGGTGAACCGGCCGGAGAACCAGCGCTCGACGACGGGGTGGAACTGGATGTTCACGGCTGGAGTCCGCGCATCGCTGCGATCCGCTCGACCGTCTCCCCGATCTTGTTGTTCGGTGTGGATGCGCCGGCCGTGATCCCGATGCGGGCCGGACCGTGCGGCAGCCACGCGTCACGGCGCGTTTCCTCACGCAGCCCCACCGGCAGATGCCGGATGCTCCCGGTCTGCGTATCGATGCACTGGGCGTCCTCGATGTGGTAGGTCGGGACGTGGGGCGCGCAGATGGCCGCGAGATGGGTCGTGTTGCTCGAGTTGTACCCGCCGATCACCACCATCGCGTCGAGCGGCTCCTCGATCAGCTTGAGCACCGCGTCCTGGCGCTCCTGCGTAGCGGAGCAGATGGTATCGAAGGTGCGGAAGTGCTCCCCCAGGCTCGCTGCCCCCCAGCGTCGCGCCATGCTGGCCCGCAGCTCCGCTGCGATCGCCAGCGACTCGTTGGAGAGCATCGTCGTCTGGTTGGCAACGCCGATCTTCACGAGGTCGCGGTCCGGCTCGAAGCCGGGTGAGACGGCGTGGGCGAACCGCTCGAGCAGTTGGTCCCGGTTCCTGGTCCCCTCGAGGAATGCGCACACCTCGCGCGCTTCGTCCATGTGCCGGACGATGATGTACTTCCCTCCCGGATACTTGGTGACCTGGCTGGCCGTGGCCTTGGTCTCTTCGTGGAAGTACTTGCCGTGAATCACCGCCGTGTAGCCGTCGCGCGCGTAGGACTCGACGCGCTTCCAGACGTTCAGCACGGAACCGCACGTCGTGTCGACCAGCACGCAGCCGATCGCCCGCAGCCGGTCGAAGTCCTGTACGGTGACCCCGAAGGCCGGGAGGATGACGACGTCTGATTGCGTCACCCCGCTGAAATCGAAGTCTCCGCCGGGACCGCGAAACAGGAACTCCACGCCCATGCCCCGGAGCTTGGAGTTGACGTGCGGGTTGTGGATGATCTCGCCCACGAGGAAGGTGCGGCGCTCGGGAAACTTGCTCCGGGCCTCATAGGCATACTCGACGGCCCGGTCTACTCCGTAGCAGAACCCGAACTCCCGGGCCAGCCGGAAGGTCAGGTCGCCGACGGTCAACGTATGGTCGTTGGCGCGGATGGCGTCCACGAGCCGGCTGTGATAGTCGGCCGTGAGAGCGCCTCCGATGGCGTCCTTGAGCCCGAAACCCTTGCGGAAGTACGTCTGCTCCACGACGTCAATCTAGCCGCGTCGGCCTCCCGGCGCGCAGGGCATCGAGCACGCGCTGCACCCGCCAGCCATCGCGGAAGCCGGCCGGCTCGCCCATGGGGGCTCTCCCGCCGATCACGGCCACCAGATCACGCGCGAGCCGCACGAAGGAGCGGGCCCACATGTTGTTCACCGATGTCCGCCCGGCGAGATCGTCAGCCACGCTGATGTCCTCGAGCGGCGCCCCGGGGCGCCCGATCTC
>DATGDE010000408.1:0-3992 GCA_035311125.1 Gemmatimonadales bacterium | reverse complement strand
CCGCTCACCGCGAGACGATTCGTGATGTGATGTAAGGAAAGGGGCCCCGGGCAACATGACCGGGGCCCCCCTTATTGGTGGTAGACCCGCCGCACCTCAGGTCGTTGCGGCGGACCGAAACCAGCCGGCGAGTACCAGCCGGAGCCGTTTGAAGAGAAACAGTCGCGATTCGGCGAGGAACAACTTGATGAGGACCTTGCTCAGCCTGGGGAACGTCGCAAAGCGCCGGCGGATGGGCCACTTCAGCCACTCTTTCGTTCCGACCGTGCGGGCGGACAGCTCCTCGACCCGCCCCTTCACGGCGGCGAAGCGCGATTCCCGCTCCGGTCCGTCGGGCAGGGCGAGGATGGTGTCGATGTCGGCGAGCAACCGGCGCGACGCATCGATTCGCGAGACGGCGTCGTGATAAGCCGCCGCGTCGATGATCCCGTAGTCGAGCTTCAGCTTGGCCAGCCGCGCCCCGGCTTCGTACGTCGCCGCCACGATTTCGTCGCGCGTCATGCTGTCCGTCTCGAAGCTGAGGAGGTACTTCCAGCTCGGGGCGAGCAGCGCGCGCCGGTGGTCCTCGAAGGTGTGGCACAGGCGCCGGTAGCCGAAGCGCTCGGGAAATTCGAACGCCGGGCTGCCGGGATCGAGGAACGGCCCGAGCGGTGCGATGAAGAACCAGAGCCGCTTGTCGCCGCCGAAGCGGTCCAGCAGCGACCGGCAGTAGTCCACGCCGCCCAGCACGTCCTCGTACCGCTGCTTCGGCAGACCGGCCATGAAGAAGACGTCGATCCGGTTGACGCCGTGCCGCAGGGCGCTGTCCAGCGTGGCCTCGATCTCCGCGTTGCTGCACGGCAGCTTCCCGTTCAGCCGGCGAATCTCCTCCTGGTGCGATTCCAGCGTCATCTCGACGCTGAAGCGCGGCGCCGCCTGCGCGACCCGCGCGAAGAACTCGTCCCCGGCGGGGAAGAACAACTCGAACACCAGCTCGTTGCGGACCCGCTCCCGCGCCAGCAGCTCGAAGAACCGCTCGGCGTGGCGCCGGCCGCCCTGGCGCAGGTCGTGGACCAGGAAGATCGGCGCCGTGCTGAACTCCTGGATCCGCAGGATGTCCTGGACCAGCGTCTCCGGCGAACGGAACGCCGGCTTCGAGCGGTTGCAGATCTGCCGGTAGGCGGAGCGCGAGCCGCCGCAGATCGAGCAGTTCTGCGTGCAGCCGCGCGCCGTGAGCACCGCCGTGATCGGGTAGTCCAGCCAGCCCTCGCAGGGAATGACGTTGGCGAGGCTGCCGTACTTCAGCACCGACCGCATCACGTACGAGTAGTTCGGCAGCGGGATGTCGTCGATGCTGTCCGGCACATGGCTGAAGGGGTTCGCGACGATCGTCCCTTCCGCGGTCTTCCAGGTCAGGTTGGGCACGTCCGCGAGCGACCCGCCCGCGCGCAGCGTCTGCATCAGCTTGAGCATCGGCCCTTCGGTCGAGTCGCCCCGCATGACCATGTCCACGCAGGGATAGCCGAGCAGCTCTTCGTAGTAGTAGGAGGCGGAAAGCCCGCCCAGGATCACCGGCGTGTTCGGGTGATACCGCTTCACGATCTTCGCCAGCTCGATGCCGCCGTGGGCGTGGGGCAGCCAGTGCAGGTCGATGCCGAAGATCGCGGGATCCAGCCGGGCGATCTCCGCCTCGGCGTCGTAGCCCCGGTCCGCCAGCATGCGGTAGGCCACGTTGACGATCTCGACGTTGAAGCCCTCCTCCTCCAGGTGCCCGGCGATGGTGGTCAGCCCCATCGGGTACATCTCGAACACGGACGAGGAGGGGATCACATCGCTGATCGGGCCGAACATGATGCCGGTCTTGCGAAAGTCGTACACGCTCGGCGGGTGGAGCAGCACGAGGTCCGGCCCGAAGAGGGCTTTCAGCATTCCCGCCATGGAGGGCAACGTAGGGGGCCGAGGTTGAGGATCGATTGAGGCGCACCTGAAGCTGATCTTATCTTCACGGTGCCTTCACAGTCGGGAGCCCATCCTCAGCGTGACAATACGTAGGTAGTCCGGACCGTACGGCACGGCCGGACCAACCGAAAGGGGGCCGGGACTGACCAACACGCAAGCGGGGACCGGAGCGCCGGACTGGCGGCCGGGATTCAACGAACACCTCATCAGCGGCATCGCCGTGCTGATGGGGGTGGGGTTGATTCTCGGGATCGGGCTGTACCTGCTGCCGCCCGAGCACCTCCAGCTGGCCGAGCTGCAGCCCGCGTACCGGGTGAGCCGGGAAGCCGACTTCCCGGTCGGGACGAGCCGCGTGGTGAACTGGGGGGAGCAGGTGATCCTCGTGGTTCGAACGGCCGACCAGGCCTATGCGGCACTGCAGGGCACGGCGCCGACCGACGGCTGCATCCTCAACTGGGACCCTGCGTCCCTGCGCGTGCTCTCGCCCTGCACGTATCTGGTCTACGACCTCCACGGCAACGTCGTGCGGGGCCTTTCCACCGTTCCGCTGCAGCGCTACGCCGTGTTCGTGCGGGACGGCGTCGTGTACGTCACGGGGTCCTGATATGGCCAATCGCGCGTGGACGGCGTTCAAGGACTGGGCCGGGCGCTTCGGGGGCGACCTCAAATCCAGCACCGACGCGAGCCTGCTCGGGGTGCTGCGGTTCCTTGGAGTGCTCTACGGACCGATCGACACCAACCTGCCGATCGACCAGGCGTTCCGGCGGGCGCTCCAATACCGGCTGGCGCGGCATGCCGGCTGGCGTCACGCCGCCGGCGGCATCACGTACCTGCTGTTCATCCTGCTCGTCGTGACCGGTGTGCTGCTCTCGTTCTACTACCGGCCCTCGGCGGAGGAAGCCTACCAGAGCGTCCAGCACATCGTCTCGAGCGTCCGGCTCGGCTGGCTGATACGCGACCTGCACGTCTGGGGCGCCAACCTCATCGTGATCACGGCCCTGGTGCACATGGGTCGCGTCTTCCTGGACGCCTCCTACAAGCCGCCGCGCGAAACCAACTGGCTCGCCGGTGTCCTGCTGCTATTCGTCGTCCTGGGCTTCGGCGCCACCGGCTACCTGCTTCCCTGGGACCAGTGGGCCTACTGGACGGTGACCGAAGCCCTCGACGTGCTGGGGCGGATCCCCGTCGTGGGAAGTCTCTCCGTGGGCGTGCTGCGCGGCGACCCGGTGGTTTCCGGAGCGACCCTGAGCCGCTTTTTCGCCGTGCACGTGATCGTGTTGCCGTGGATCGCGTTCGGGCTGCTGGTGCTGCACTTCGCCCTGCTGCGCAAGCACGGCATCGCGCCTCCGGAGCAGCCAGTCGGGGGCAGGGCGGGCGGGGTGCGGTTCTTCCCCGACCATCTGCTGCGCTCCTTCGTCGTGGCGGTCCTGGTCCTCTCGGTCACGGCGACCCTGGCCATCCTGTGGCCGCGGGTCGTGGCCGACCCGGCGAATCCCGCGCAGCCTCCCGGGACGCTGCTGACGAGCTGGGTCGTGGCGGACGTGTCGCGCGCGCTCACGCACTACCTCGGCTCCTGGGGCTTGGGCCTCTTCATGCTGCTCGGCCTGGCGCTGGCGCTGCTGCCGCTGTTCGACCGTGCGCCCGAGCGGCGGCTGCGGCGCCGACCGGTCGTGGCGGCCCTCGGCGTGGTGTTCTACCTGGGCTTTACCGTGGCCTGGCTCGCGGGGCGGCAACTGCGCAACATGCCGCCGCAGGCGTTGATCGAATCGCTGTCCCCCGAACGACCGGCCGCGGCGGCTCCCGCGGGGACGCCCAACGGAGTCACACCACCCCAGCCGGTGCCGCAGCCCCCACCGGACAGCGCCAATCGACGCGGGAGGACGCCATGAAGCGGGGTCTGGGGGGCCTGGTCTTCCTCGGGGTCTGCGGCATGCTCGGCGCGACCTCCGTCACGGCCCAGGCGCCGGTGCGCGGAGCCGGGGTCCCGCTGGACACGAGCTACGGCTGCATCGTCTGCCATGCGGACCACCGCGAGGGAATGGTCCTGGGCGTAC
>DATGDE010000407.1:0-8072 GCA_035311125.1 Gemmatimonadales bacterium | reverse complement strand
CCGCCCGGGCCGCGGAACACGATGTTCATCGGCACCTGGCCGTTCGACATGTACAGCATCTTCGCGGCCGAGTTGACCATCGCGTCGATGGCCAGCAGGGCGAAGTTCCAGGTCATGAACTCGATCACCGGGACCAGCCCGACCATCGCCGCGCCCGCGCCGATCCCGGCGAAGCCCAGCTCGGTGATCGGCGTGTCCACCACCCGCGACGGGCCGAACTCCTCGAGCAGGCCGCGGCTCACCTTGTACGCGCCCTGGTAGACGCCGACTTCCTCGCCCATCAGGAACACCCGCTCGTCGCGCTTCATCTCCTCGCGGAGCGCCTGGTTCAAGGCGTCGCGGTAGGTCAGGACGGCCATCAGCGCTGGTCCTGGTAGACGTGCGCGGTCAGCATCGCGGCGTCGGGCTCGGGGCTCTCGTCGGCGAACTTCACGGCGTCGTCCACCTCGTCGGCCACTTCCGCCTCCATCGCCTGCCAGCCCTCGGCGTCGAGCATCCCGGCCTTCTCGAGCTCGGCGCGGAACGTCACCACCGGGTCGCGCTTCTTCTGCTGCTCGACCTCTTCCTTGGTGCGGTAGTGGCCGTGGATCGGGTCCGACATCGAGTGGCCCATGAAGCGGTAGGTGCGCACCTCGAGCAGGGTCGGGTGCCCCCCCTTGCGGGCGCGCTGGACGGCGCGCCGGGTGGCCTGATGGACCTCCAGCACGTCCATGCCGTTCACGACCTCGCCCGCGATGTCGTAGCTGCAGGCGTGCTCCACGACGTCGGTCACCGCGGCGACGCGCTCGAACGCCGTGCCCATGCCGTAGCGGTTGTTCTCGCACAGGAAGATCACCGGCAGCTTCCACACCGAGGCCATATTGACCGCCTCATGGAACGCGCCGATGTTCACGGCCGCCTCGCCGAAGAAGCAGACGCATACCTCGTCGCCGCCGCGATACTTGATGGCGAAGCCGAGGCCCGTCGCGAGCGGCAGGTGACCTCCCACGATCCCGTGGCCCCCCATGAAACGCTTTTCGGCGTCGAACAGGTGCATCGAGCCGCCCTTGCCGCCCGAGCACCCTGTGGCCTTGCCGAACAGCTCGGCCATCACGGCGCGCGCGGAAATGCCGCGCACCAGCGCCTGACCGTGCTCGCGGTAGGAGCAGATGACGTAGTCGGACGGGTTGAGCGCGGCCGACACGCCGACCCCGACCGCTTCCTGTCCGATGTAGAGGTGGCAGAAGCCGCCGATCTTGCCCAGCGCGTACGCTTCGGCGGCCTTCTCCTCGAAACGGCGGATGAGCAGCATCTCGCGCAACAGGCGGCGATGCAGCGCGGCATCCGTCGGGCTCTCCTGCTGGGGCTGCGCGGTGGCCGTGGTCATCGGGGGCGGGCGATCACCGGGCCGAGGCGGTGGCGGCCGCCACCTGTTCCCACGCGTGATAACTCGAGCGCACCAGGGGACCGGATTCCACGTGACGGAACCCCATGGCGACCCCGACCCGTTTCAGCTCCGCGAACTCATCCGGCGTGTACCAGCGCGCGATCGGGAGATGATCCTCGGAGGGGCGGAGGTACTGGCCTAGCGTGAGAATGTCCACGCCCTGGGCGCGCAGGTCCCGCATCGCCACGAGCAGCTCGTCCCACTCCTCTCCCAATCCGCAGATGATGCCGGACTTGGTGAGCCCGTCGGGCCGCATCGCCTTGGCGCGGCGCAGCAGCTCCAGCGCGCGCCCATAGCGGCCGCCTGGCCGGGCGATGCGATACAGCCGCTCGATCGTCTCGAGATTGTGGTTCAGGATGTCCGGCGCGGCGTCCTGCACGATCCGCAGCGCCGCTTCGCTCCCCTTGAAATCGGGGATGAGCACCTCGACCGTCGTGTCCGGAAGCCGGCGGCGAATCTCCGTGACGCAGGCCGCGAAGATCTCGGCGCCCCCGTTCTCGAGGTCGTCGCGATCCACGCTCGTGATGACGACGTGACGCAGCCCCATCTGCTCGACGGCGGCGCCCAGGCGGGTGGGCTCCTCGACGTCGAGCGGCGCCGGCGTCCCGTGCGCCACGGCGCAGTAGGCGCAGTTCCGGGTGCAGACGTCGCCCAGGATCATGAAGGTGGCCGCGCGGTGCTCCCAGCACTCGCCGATGTTGGGGCAGTGAGCCTCTTCGCACACGGTGTTCAGCCGCAGGTCGCGCATCATCCGCTGGACCGACAGGTACGTCGCGCCGCCGGGAGCCTTCACCTTGAGCCACGCCGGCTTGCGGGCCGCGGGAGTGGGAGCCGCGGGGAATGGACGGGGATCTATCTGAACCAGCGGTGCAGCCATACGACTCCGGCGACCGGGAGAAACATGAAGATAGTGAGGGCGGGGAGCCTGGGGTAGACGAAATTCAACCGGATGGTTGATTCCATCGCCGCTTGAGCCGACTGAGCTTCTCTTCGATCGCCGAGTCGCTGCTCAAAGTGCCGTCGGCGATGCCGGCGATCTCCTCGGCCTCGCGCCATTGCCGCTCCAGCTCGGCTATCTCCTCCTGCTCCTCCACCGCCATCTCAAGCGCCAGCTGTCGCTCCGGGAGCAGCGAGCGCAGCGTCAGCTCGCGGCGCGCGACGTCGCGAATCAGGCGCTCGGGGCCACCGATGTCGTCCACGACCCGGGCGGCATCCGTCGCCTTGCGACGGCTGGAGCGGCGCACATTGAGGTAGGCGAGCCCCTGACGCAGCGCGGCCAGCGCGTCCGGTCCCGTCAGCAGCGAGGCCTCGCGCCCACAGCGGGGACAGCTCAGCAGGACCGCAAGGACGTGTCGTGCATCCGGGATGACGCGGGCGTGCTGGAGGTGCCTGGCCTTGAGCTCGAGCACCGTCCCGCAGTGCTCGCATACCGGCGGCTCAGCGAGCCGCACCCGCCGGCCCCCCACCATCCCGACGTATACGCCGTCAGCCACTCTGCCGAAGTTCCAGATGAGAAACCCGAACGAGCCGCCCACCGCGACGTTCGCCGCCACTCCCAGCCCGACCGCCGCGATGGTGAGCGGCACGACGACTCTCGCCCGCTCGCGCTCGCGGGCCCTGATACGCTCGCCGTAGCGCCACCCGGCCAGCTCCACTCGCGGCGGCCTGCCCACACGCACCAGGTCGTAGCGGTCCCAGCGCAGCAGCGCCACTTGCTCCGTGCTGGCGAGCATCCGGCCGTCCCGCGCCGCGCGGGCCAGGGCCTCGATCCGCTCCAGCCGGTCGTCCAGCGGCGTGAGGTTCCAGCGCGCGCACTGCGGGCACACCACCCAGAGCCGGGCGCGCCATTCGTCGAATGCCAGACGGCGCCCCACACCCAGCCCTGACGGACCCCCGTCGCCGTCGAGCGTCGCGTTGCAGAAGGCGCAGGTCGTGTACATCGCTGTCAGCCGCCGGCCGTCAGCCATCGGCAGCTCCGGAGGAGAAACGGGCGACCGAAAGTTCGCCGATATCCACGTCGGTTTGGCCCGTGGCGAGGAGGTCGCCGATGATTTCCCCGGTGATGCCGGCCAGCAGGATGCCGTTGCGACCGTGGCCGGTGGCGTACCACAGTCCGGCCACCTCGGGGTCGGGACCGAGGATCGGGCGACCGTCGGGAGTCACAGGCCGCAGACCGGCCCAGGCGCGGCGAGTGGGAAGCGCGCCGATCGCCGGACAGAGGCGCTCGGCCTCGGTGCGGATTCCGGCAATTCCCTCGGTGGTCGTGCCTGCAGCGAACCCGACGGATTCCATGGTGCTGCCGAGGACCGCCTCGTCGCCACGCGGCAGCAGGTACCCATGGCCGTGAAACAGGATGATCGGCGGGAGTCCGGCGGGCCATCCGGTGGCGACGAGCTGGCCGCGGATCGGCACGACGGGAAGCGGGCGGGGGAGGCCCGCGATCCGCACGCACCACGCCCCGGCCGCGAGCACGACGTGCTCGGCGGGAACGGCGCCGCGGTCGGTGGCGACGCCGGTCACCCGGCCGGCCGCCACGGCCACCCGATGTGCCGCTTCCGGAAGGACCTGGACGCCCAGGCGGCGGGCATCTGCCAGCAGGGCGGCGCACAGGGCGGCGGGGTTCAGGCACCCGTCTTCGGGGGCGAACAGCGCTCCCCGCGCGGCGGTGGCGACCCCCGGCCAGCGGTCCTGCAGGTCGGCTGCCTCGAGCCAATCGCAGCGCAGACCGGCCTGGCGCTGATCGGCGACGAGGTCGAACAGCGCCGCCGCGCGCTCCTCGTCGAAGGCGAGGGTGGCGATCCCCGTCTGCAGGAATCCAATGTCCAATCCGGTGGTATCTTTCAAGCCGGCCGCGAGCCCGTCGTAGATGTCCCGCGCTCGCACGGCGATCGGGAGCATGTACTCGTCGGGCGACTCGATCTGGGCGGCGAGCATGCCGGCGGAGGCGCCGGAGGCGGCCGCGGGGTCCGGGCCGGGGGCGAGGAGCGTGACGCGGAGCCCGCGCAGCGCGGCGGCGCGGGCGCAGGCGGCTCCGATGACGCCCCCACCGATGACGGCGACGTGGGGGGAGGCGGTTGAAACTCCCGCGGGCATCAGCGCGTAGGCCGCGTTGTCCTGCGGGGCAACTCGGGAGGAATCATGTTCAGGAGCATTCTCGGTTTCGCGATCTTCGCCATCCTCGTCTGGATCGGCCTGAAGATCATCTTCGGCCTGCTGGGCGGTCTCATGAGCATCGTCGGGACCGTGCTCTGGCTCGCGGTGATCGGCTTCTTCTTCTACCTCGTGCTCCGGGTGGTCAGTCCCAGTACGGCCGCCAAGGTACGCGACACCATCAAGGGTAAGCGCGACACCGCCTGATCCTCCTGGCCCGGCCGGTTCCGCGGGGTCATCGTCCTTTGGACGGTGACCCCGTCGGCGTTTGATCCAGCCGGTCGAGTACCCCCCAGATGAGCAGGGGCAACAGGATCTCGTGATGTCCCGTGAGCTGGACCCCCCGCCCGCCGCCGGGCCCCTGCGTCGGGCGCTCGACGACGTTTACCCGCGGCCGGTAGTGCCGTTGCATGTCGCAGTCGCACGCGGTGAACCCGGTGGGCCGGCCGCCGTGGAGGTTGCGGGCGACGCTCAAGGCCTTGAGAAATACTTCCGGCATCACGACCGCGCTGCCCAGGTTCAGCACCACGCCACCGTCGTGCAGGTCCGGCAAACTCCCCGCCAACCGCTTGAAGTCGCGGTGGCTCGTGGCGCCGATGACGGCGCCGTCCGCCGTGGGGTGCTGGTGAATGATCTCCGCACCGAGCGCGGCGTGGACCGTCACGGGGACGTGCCGCTCGGCACAGGCGACGAGTACGGACGCGGCGCGCCCGGGGAGATCGGCGCGGCCGCACACGGCGCGGGCGAGCGCCTCGCCGGCGCCCCATCCTCCGGCGGCTCCCGCCGCGAGGGCGGCATTCATGTCGCGTCCCGTTTCCTCCGCCATGCCGAAGCTGCCGTCACCCAAACCCGCGGCCACGTCCTCGCTCGTGCCGCCGTAGGCGGCCAGCTCGAAGTCGTGGATCGCCGCGCTCCCGTTCATCGCGACGTGGGTGATCACCCCGCGCTCGAGCAGGGTCACGAGCAGCGGCCCGAGCCCGACCTTGATCACGTGCCCGCCCAGCATCACGACGACGGCGCGACGGCCGCGCGCGCGGGCGATGTCATCGGCGACGAGCCGGAGATCGCGGGCTGCGAGGATGTCGGGGAGGGAACGCCAGAAGGCGGAGAAGCTCGTGTCGGCGCCCGGCGGGTGCGCGAGCAGCGCGGGGTCGACCTTGTTGCGCCGCTGCGCGATCGGGACGGTCTTCAACCGGCTGAAGTCCGCCTCGCGGTACTCGGTCATGGATGCTCCGGGATGGAGAACTCCTTGAGCTTCAATGTGACCGTGCCGAACGAGAAATTGGACTGCAGCGCCAGCATCAGTCGCTGGGCGTCATCGGAGAGCCACATGTGCGCCTGGGCCTGTTCGGCGAAGATGCCGCGCCCCTTGGGGATGATCGGGCGGATGACGATCGCGTTGAACTTCCGGCCGGCGACGTTGATGCGCTCCTTCTTCTCCACCACGATGATCACCGGGTTGCGGTCCGGCCGGAAGTAGCGCTGGAACTCGTAGCGCTTCCCGACCTCCAGCGGCACCGTCCGCACCCAGTACAGGAACGCGGCGTCGTCCAGCGGGTCGGGAACGGTCGCCTTCGCCGAGTCGACCCCCTCCTCCCGGTAGAAGCCGGAATCGGGGAAGATCTCGTAGCGGTTGTGGCGCTTGCGGCCTCGTTCCTCGGAATCGTTGATGTAGCGTCGCGACCGGAAGTCGCTGCGCCCCACCCACGATTCGAGCAGCTGGTCGAGATGGTACCACAGCGCGCCGCCTTGGATGTGGAAGCGGAACCGCACCGTCTCGACGCCGCGGATCGTATCGATCCCGGCGACCTCCATAGTCGCCTCGCCGACGGAAAACGGACCGTACTTGGCCGAGTAGCGCAGCCGCTCCCCGATGGGGAAGGCGACCGATTCACGCGCGGGTGCGGCGACCGCCGCTGCGGCCGTGACCGTCGCCGTCGCGTGGGCCGCGGACGAATCCTGCGAATCGAGCCGGGCGGCGAGCGCCAGCACGGCCACCGCCGCGCCGCCCGCGGCACGGATCACGGATCGCGCCCGCCAGGCGGCCATCAGCGTCGCCCAGGGGCGCACCCGCGACGGACGCTGCCGGAGGTCGTAGCGGCCGGTGACGGCGATCGTCTCCGCGCGCCGCGCGTGCGGGATGAGCCGCGCGAGCAGCTCCGCGTTGGCGCACCAGCCGTCCGTGACCAGCAGCGGAGACGGCGCCGGCCGCGCGCCTTCGGTGCGCAGCGCCTGCCGCAGGGTGATGAGCCGCAGGGCGAGAAACCCGGATACCGTGTCGCGCACGCCGCGCACGCGCAGCAGCCGTGGCGTCCAGCGCCGCGCCCAGCGCAGCGCGCGGGGGGACGCGCCCGTCGCCTCCACTTCCTCGGCCGCGACGAGATCGGCGCCGGACTCGACGCGCTTGACCATCTCCTCCATCGCGTCGGGCGAGTAGACGAAGTCGGCCGGGAGCACGATGGCGCAGTCGCGCTTGGGGCGGTCGGTGCGCTCGAGCGCGAGCCGCAGCAGCTCCTCCACGCTCCGGGCATATCCCTGCCGCTCCCGGTGCGTCACGACCGTCAGCGGCAGCACGCCGGCGTAGCGCGCCAGGACCTCCCCCGTGCCGTCGGTCGAGGCGTCCTCGCACACCAGCAGCTGGTATTCGCGCTGGAACGCCGTGAAGACCTGCCGGACCTTCCAGAGCACCAGCCCGGCAGTCCTGGCCTCATCGCGCACGGGGACGCAGACGTAGATCATGGTGCTGCAATCTAGACGAGCGACTTGTACAGAGCGAACGTCGCGTCGGCCATGGACTTAACCGTGAACCTCACGGGAAGGGGGATGGGGGACGGGGGATGGGTGAGGACCTCGACGACCTTCGCTCCCAGTGCTGCGGCGTCGCCGACGGCCACGAGGCAATCGGCGGGCAGCACTTCCGGAATGCCGCCCGCGGCGGTGGCGACCACGGGCTTCCCGAGCGCCAGCGCATGGAGGATCACGCTTCCCATGCCTTCTTCCTTCGACGACATCACGAACACGTCGGCCTCGCGAATCAGGGCATCCGCTTCAGAGGTATACCCCAGGAGGTGCACACGGTCGCCGAGGCCGTGAGCGGCGATCTCCCGCCGCACGGCGTGACGCAGATCACCCTCGCCCGCGATGACCCAGTGGAGATCGGGTCGCGCAGAGCGGGCATGGGCGGCTGCGCGCACCAGCGTGCGTTGGTCCTTGTGGTCCACGAGCGCGGCGACGTTTGCGGCGAGCGGCGTGGACGGCGGCAGACCGAGCCGGGACCGGATCCCGAGGTCGTGACCGGCCGCGGCGCGGACTTCCTCGGGGTCGATGCCGTCGGGGATGACGCTGATGCGGCCGGGCGGGATGCCGTCGGCCGTGAGCACGCGCTTCACCGCTTCCGACACGGCGATGACCGCGGTGGCGCGAAACCAGGCGCTGCGCGGGCGGACGTGGAAGTCGACGCGGCGATGGCCGACGAGGACCGGCGCCCGCAGCAGGG